>NZ_KE952605.1:75176-119619 GCF_000466335.1 Aggregatibacter sp. oral taxon 458 str. W10330
AACTTGTTGCACGAAATCGTGAATACCCGAAAGGATTAAATAACGTTCTTTGCGTAGTTTGGTCGTGTATCAAGATGCACGCTACACATGAAATCATAAATTACGCATTGAGGTTAATCATTCGTGCAACAAGTTGCACGCTACGCATGAAATCATGAATTACACGTCGAGGTCATCATTCGTGCATCAAGATGCACGCTACGTACGAAATCATGAATTGCGCATTGAGGTTAATTATTCATGCAACAGATAGCCAGACTTTGGCTGGCTATAAGAAAAAAGTGCGGTCAAAATTTACCGTGAATTTTGACCGCACTTGGTGGGAAAGGATTAATGGGTTTTTAATTTGCTCCAATATTTTTCATAAATATCGACAGCTTCGCCCACATCGCTTTGGATAATGCCTTTTTCCACTTCCTCAGCCGGTGGGAATAAGGTTGGGTTTTCTGCCATAGCCGGTGTCAACAAAGCTTTCACGCCATTATTTGGCATGGAATAGCCCAATCGTTCTAACACCACTTTGGCGTTTTCCGGACGTAATAAGAAGTCAATGAATTTATAGGCATTTTCGACATTTTTTGCACCTTTTGGAATAGCGTAATTATCCATCCAGAAAATCGCTCCCTCTTTCGGATAAACAAAGGCAATTTTGTCGTTCTCTTTATGTGCCAAATAAGCAGAACCGTTCCAAATCATGCCTAATGCCACTTCGCCTTGCACATAAGGCACTTCCGGTGAGTCGGAGTTAAACACCGCCACGTTCGGCAGAAGTTTCACCAAACGTTCATAAGCCGCTTTAATCTCTTCTTCGTTAGTCGTATTCGGGGATTTGCCGTCTAACAACAACGCAATATGAAACACTTCGCGTGCATCACTGGTCAACAACACTTTGCCCTTGTATTCCGGGTTCCACAAATCTGCCCAACTGGTGATTTTGCTCGGGTCAATATCTTCAGAATTCACCGCCAACCCGGTCAAGCCGTAAACATAAGGCAAGGAATACTCGTTGTTCGGGTCAAAGTCTTTATGCAATAAATTGTCGGGAATTTGTTTGAAATTGCTTAACTTACTGTGATCGAGCTTTTGCAGCATGCCGTCTTTTGCCATTTTGTTCACATAATAGCTTGACGGAAACACCAAGTCATAACCGGCGTTATCGGAAATCAGCTTGAGTTTGGCATACATTTCTTCGTTGCTTTCAAAGGTGGAATAAATCACTTCAATACCGGTTTCTTTGGTAAATTCAGCAACGAGACTGGAAGGGACGTAATCGGTCCAGTTATAAACGTACAGTTTTTCTTGCGCAAAGGCGGTGGTGGAAAGGAGAGTCAGCGTCAAGCCGAGGGATTTAAGCGTTTTTGCAAACAAATTTTTCAATTTATTGTCCTCCAAAGCTAACAATAGCGAGTGGTTAATTTTCAGAAAAGAATTGAGTAAAAACTCGGCGGGCAGTATAGCAGATTTTTAGGTTTTGTCCTGCTCTTTCAGGGGGAAGACGTTAAGCAGAAAAATGCCTTCATACAAAACAGACCGATATGCACGCTTCCGCATTCGGTCTGTTTTCGGGATCGGTAATCAAATTAGTGTGAATTGAAGATTGTCAAACCAAACCCTAACCCTTGCAAAAAGCGATGTTCAAGCAGCAGCTCGTTTTTGATTAATGGGTTATGTTGCAAGTAATCCGCTGAAAATTGCAACGTCCAATGATGCAAAGTGCGGTCGATTTTTAAGGTGATTTCTTCCGTCTTTTCTGTGGCTTGGCGGGAACGATTTAGGATAATAGCTAAACGTAAAATCCGAATGAGCGCCAACACATCTTTTTCATGATAGCGGGAAAATTTGAACATTTCCGGTAATTTAAAATTCCCCATGTGATAACGCACCAGCGTGGAAAGAAGACGATGTTGTTCGTTGTCATAACCCGGTAATTCGGTGTTATATAAAATATACGCAGAGTGTTTTTGCAGGTTCTTGTGGTTGATCACAATGCCCACCTCATGCAAGCGTGCCGCCCAAAACAGAACATCTTGCATGTCGTCAATCAGTTCCGGATTTTGCCAACATGCATATTGCCCAAATAACAATGCCGCGGTTTGATACACCCGCTCCGCCTGCGCTTGGTCGATATTAAATTGTTCCGCCAAGCCTAACGCGGTGCGCTCACGAATGTTATTGACCTGAAAATTCTTTTCTAGGCTATACATCACGCCTTCACGCAGTGCACCGTCAGAATAACGCATTTTTTCAATTTGGAAATTCTCAAATATCGCTTTTAAAATCGCCAAGCCGGGAACAAACACATCGGCGCGATCAGGGTTTAAGCCATGAAATTTCAGTTGTTCAAAGTGAGAAAACGGCAAGGTTTGCTGAATAAGGTGATCCAACCGTTCTGCGGTGATAATACCGTCCGGATCGATATTTTCACTGATTACTTGATGCACGGTTTTAATCGTCCCCGATGAACCAAGCACCGACTGCCAGCCCAAGTTGCGATATTCCCATGCTAAATCTTCGATTTTATTCACCGCACTTTGTTTGGCTAAACGGAAATTTTCTTCGGAAATTTCGCCATTCGGGAAGAATTTCTTGGCAAAACTGACACAGCCCATGTGACGGCTTTCATAAATTAAAGGGGTGAAATTATCGCCGATAATCATCTCAGTGGAGCCGCCACCAATATCAATGACAAATTTTCGCCCCATTTCCGGTTGAGTGTGGCAAACACCGGCATAAATGGTTTTAGCTTCGGTTTTGCCGCTGATGATGTTAATCGGATAAGGAAAAACCGTGGCGGCTTGACGTAAAAATTCCTCGTTATTGATGGCGCGACGTAGCGTATAAGTGCCAACCACGCTGACATTCTCCGCCGGAAAGCTTTGCAAACGTTCGGCAAACAATGCCAAGCAATTTACCCCGCGTTCAATCGCCGCTTGGCTTAACACTTGATTTTCATCCAAGCCTTCCGCTAATTGCACTTTTTGTTTCAATCGCGATAACACTTGCAATGTGCCGTTAACGATGCGGGCAACGATCATATGAAAGCTGTTGGAACCGAGATCGATAGCGGCAATTTCGCGCACCTCGCCCCGTCTTGTATGCAATTCACCGGCTTTGCTCAGTAAGTTTTCGTTATTCATAATTCGGAAGATTTTCTATTGGCTAAAATTCAAACTGGTAGAGGAAGTCAAAAGCCTGATTGACGCCTGACACGGATTGTACATAAAGTTGCGGTAACAAGCGATAGCGCAATGTGACTTCGGCTAAGCCGTCAAATAGTCCAACGCCGTATTTCACTTGTAAACGTGGCGTAATGCTGCCGCTTACCACCACTTTTGAGCTGTCGCCTACGCCTTGCGTACCGAGGTTCAAATCGTTGATCCCAAATGCTTTTCCGATACCGCCGACCACCTTGCCTGTTTTTGCTAATCCCATGCCTAACAAAGCGGCACCGACAGAACCGCTGGATGTCGAATCACTGCTGTTTTCCAATGAACGACCGGTTAAAATATAAGAAAGTGCTTGATCTTGCGGCATACCCGGTTCAGCAAAAATCGTCACGCTTGGCGCGCTAGCGATACCGGTGACTTTCACCCCGGCGGTGACACTGCTGTCTTCCATCGCTTCCGGATTGCGAATGGCTTCAATGTTTAAAGACGGTTGCGACGGCTGTCCCACGAAACTGATTAATCCTTTACGAATCAATAAGTCTTGACCAAAAGAGGCATAGCGCCCGTTTTTCAAATTCACTTCGCCATACAATCCTAAATTGCCGCGTTCTTGCTTCACGGAGAGTAAACCGTGCAAATTCGTATTCAATCCGTAAGCATTTAAACGGACATCATCACCGATTTTAATTTTAAGATCTGATCGGATTTCCATCCCACCTCGTGTTTCCGATGGGATCGTTTTCGGCAAGGCTTTTGCGGCTTTTCCATCTAAAATAACCTCATCGGCACTCACTTCTACGGCACTGTCCGGCAAGGACTCAATCGCAATCCTCGCCCATGGAATATCCACATTACCGGACAAGGTCAATAATTTCGGTGAGGCGCTGATTTCCACATCCGGGCTGATTTTTAAGCTCGCCATGGACGGAATATTCACTTTAAATTGATCCGCTTGCGCGCGCAAACGAGTGCGCCAATCGTTGATATTTTTCCAGTGGGCATCGCCGCTAAGGTTGAGTCGGCTGTCGGCTGTTTGTAGATGACCTTTGAGCGTGGATTGCGTTCCGGTAAAGTGTAATGCCAGTTCACCTTCTTTAATATCAAACGGCAAAGAACGCATTTTGGCGGTGAGTTTATCTAAATTCACGCTTCCATTTAAGGTTGGCGCATTCAGATTACCGCCTAATGTCAGATTCGCCTTGAGTTCGCCATCAACCTTTTCATCGCTGGCTAACAATTGATTGGCAAGACTTAAAGTTAAGTTGTGAATATGAAAAGTTCCACCAAGTTTACGTGCGTTAGCAATATCCTGTAAGGTTAAATCGGTGCTGATTTTGCCTTGGTTGTGAATGTTCACTTCCGATTTAAGCGCCAAATTATTATTGGCTAAATTTCCGTTAAGGCTAATTTGCGGAAAATCCAATTTGAGTGTGCGATTCTCCAACTTTTGCGTCAGGGAAAGATGATTGCCTTTCACTTGCAGTTCCGCCAACATCGGCTTATCGCTAAACCAAGCCACGCGCCCCTTGCCGGAAAGATGACCGGTGAGCATCTCTTGTGCCAAGATTTTATTCACTAACGCGAGGTCAAAACGTTTAATCTCAAACGGAACATCGCCATTCGCCCCTACCTTGAACGTCTGTGGAAAGCAAAGATCCGTGTTGCTGTGCATCCAGCAATGGGCGGAAATTGTCGTTTCCGCAGTTTTATTATCAAAGGTTATCGCCACGTTTTGGTTGGTTTGGACATTACCAAATTCCGATTTAATCATGGCTTGGCTTAACGTGCCTTGCCAACGCTGTAAAGTGCGGTCGAAATTGCCGGTTAAATTCAGATTTGCCGCCACCGGCTTGCCATCAGAAGTCAGGTGTAGCACGTGTTTTTGCTCATCGCCCGAGGCAGCAAGTTTCAGCTGGTTAATACTAATATCGTTATAATGAAAACCGTTGAGGTGAATATCCAGTTCGCCTTTTACGCGTTCTTCGCCGTTAATTTGACCTTTTATCACCGCTTGATTCAAATGCATTTGCTGAAAAGCCACGTGGTTAGCTGTGAGATCCACATCCACCTGTGGGCGCATCACATCGCCATTTAATTTTATGTGACCGGCAACGCCTGCAGATAAATCCGCCCATAACCCATGTAAATTCGGCGCATGAATGTTTAAGGTGAAATCCGATTGTTTCCCCATCGAACCTTGCGCATGGATCTTATTTTCCCCATAAGTCAACACCAACTGCGGAATCGTTACCCCCTGTTGGTCTCCGGCTGTTAAACCACCTTGCAATGTGAGAGGATGTTGTGCCAAGGTGCCTTGAATATCCACTTGTGGTACCGCCACTTGCCAACCTTTTTGATTAACCTGACCTTGTGAGCTTAACTCGCCCGATAACACCGCAGGAAACGCAGATAAATAACGACCAAGATTCATTTTGGCTAACTGCAAATGGCTATCCCATTCCACCCCATCACGCCAATTCACATCGCCTTTCAGTTCGGCTGACCCCTCTAAGGCGTTAAGTTTTAAGTGGTGTATTTCAATGTTGGATAAATGGCCGACCGCCTGTAAATCAAGACTATTGGCAGGAATGCCCATGCCGCTGACAGCGCCGTTTAACTGAATTTGAGAGGTCAATACATCGCCGTTAATTGTTAAATTAACGTCTTTTATGCTTAACGGATCATTGCCGTCAAAAGGATATTGACCTCGGGCTACGGCTAATTTGACGTTTAACGGTGTTTTCGGCGTGGTCAACTGGGCTTCAGCCTTGAGCTCGGCATCGATTGCACCTTGTGTTTGTAATAAAAGTGCGGTCTGTTTTTTTAGCGTTCCTGACAGCGTTAAATTCGCTTTTGTTGCCGGCAGCAGCACCGTCTCTTTCTGTTTTAAGGCGTTTAAATCGGCGTTGATATTCAGTTGGAGCGGAAAATCGGCTTGCAGCTGGATTTGCCCTTTGGCTTGCACTTCGCCAAGTGAACTTGTCACCGACAATGTCTGTAATTGCACGTTATCCCCGGTGGCATCCGCCAACAAATCGGCAGAACTGACTTTAACCTCGAATTCGCTTTCGCCTTTTGTGTTAATGGCTTGGTATTGCCAGTTTGTGCCGTGAATGCCTTGAATATGCATATCAAAAGGCAGTTCGATTTGTTGCCCTAAATCAGCGAGAAGCGGTTGGCTAAGCGTTTGTTCTAATGCCGCCCAATCAATCGGGTTATTGGGCGTGGCTTGCGGCTGAGGCTCATCTTCCGAGGCATCACTCATTTCATGGATAAAGACAAAATCCTGAATTGTTGTGGGCGCTAACGTTAAACCGCTTTCATTATTGAGAGACGCCGCCGTTTGAAAAGTGCCCAACGTCATTTTCTGCTGATCAATGATGAGGCTCAGATCATGAATGGCGACCTGATGAACGTCTATCCCGATAGGCAGTTGAATCCGCTTCATGGGTGCGCTGTCGGTGTCCGGTTTATCTTCCGAAGGTGGCAATAACGCGGTGTCAATTTGAATGGAAGGCTTTTGCAAGCGAATGTCATCAATGCAAATATCTGCCCGCCATAAACAACTTAATTGCAGTTGCAGACGGGCTTCCGCCACTTGTGTATCGACTCCGGCTGTTTGGAAGCGAAGGTTTTTTAGCACCAGCCCTTCGCTCAAATTCCCTTCGACCTGTTCAATCGAAAGTTCATCAAGCAAGGCATCTGTCCATTGGATGAGTTTATGCTGTCCGCCTTGTGTCGCGAGTAGCCCTAGCAGCGTAAAAACAGGCAAAAAAATGACCGCACTTGATACGCATCCAATACGACACCAAAGGGATTTTTTCTGTTTTTGGGGTTTAGGCGCTTCAGGCGCTTGTTCCGTGTGTTCTGTCATTGCTGTATCCGTTTGGCTGTCTATATTTCGGCGCCAAGCCCGATATAAAATTGAATATTTTTGCTGTTGTCTTTGTCATGTACCGGTGTGGCAATATCGAATTTAATCGCGCCCACAGGCGATGCCCATCGTACGCCAACGCCGGTGCCATAGCGTAATTCGTCCGGATCAAACGTATTGGCTGCCAATCCGCTATCCACAAAGGTCGCCAACCACCAATTCGGATAAACCTGATATTGATATTCCAGCGTACCGGTCAGCAAGCGTGAACCGCCGATAAGTTTGCCGTTGCGATCTTTCGGTGAGATTTTTTTGTATCCGTAACCACGTACACTACGATCGCCACCGGCAAAAAAACGTAAGGCAGGAGGAAGGCGGTGAATATTGGCAGTATTCAATATGCCCACGTCCAAACGAGTGAGAAAACGGTGATTTTGCGCATAGGTGCGAATCCACGCGGTAGAGCCTTGAATTTTCCAGAAATTCACATCCGATAGCCACAGTTTACGTCCGAAATCTGTCGTAATGCGTTGCGAATCACCCCAATCAGGAAAAGCCCCACCGCGTAAACGGGTACGGCTTAAGGAAGCTGTTGGATAGAGTAATAGCGTGCTGTCGGAAATATCCGCTTGCGTAAAGGAATCATGGCGCATCCGCAAACCGAGCGAATATTGCCAGCCAGTCGGGTGATTCCAATAACGCAAGGCGGCAACCGTCGTGGCGGTGGTTTGGGTATCGTTTTTATTTTCACGCTCAAAACCTGCCGAATATTCATAGTAATAATTCAGCGGATTTTTTAACAACGGCTGTTTGTAGGTTAATTCAAGGGTTTGTTTCGGAGAAGAAAGATACAGATTGCTGCGAATACTGTGCCCGCGATCATTAATCCAAGGTTTGGTCCAACTCCATTGTAAACGAGGGCCAACATCGGTGGAATAGCCTATCCCGACGCTCATAATATTTTTCTTACGCGGATACAGTAACACATCTAAATCCACCGATTTGCTTTCTTCATTAAGATGCGGCTGTAATAACACGGAGCTAAACCAATTACTCGAAGAATAGTTATTGTTTAGCGTAGAAAGATCGCTTAATAAATAAGGTTCACCGGGTTTAATATTAAGCATATTGCGCAAAAATTCTTCACGAATTTGGGCGTGCAGAAAGTTAATTTTTCCATAGCGGTAACGTTTTTGGCTATTAAAGGCGAGTTTCCACCATGCCTCATGAGTGGATTTCATCACTTCCAAGCGAGAAAGCTCAAATGCCGCATCAAAATAACCACGGGTGAGCGCCAGTTGCTGTAGTTGACTTTTATAGTCCTCATACACCTCATGATTCAGCACGGTGCCGACTTTCGGTAGTTGGGTCTTTAGCTTGAGAAAGAACGGATCCTGTTCGGCATCACCGCGAATCATGACCTCGGTTCCGGCAAGTTTCACCGGTTCTCCCGGTGACACATGCGCAATAAGCAAAGGCGCTTTGCCTTCGCGGGGTTTCAGATCAAACCGAATCGTCGAATCATAATAACCTAAGGCGCGCAATCCCTTATCAATCGCAGCGCTGACCACATCCTGATAGCGTGCAATATCCGTCGTATCATATTTCTCAACGGCATTGAGGTGAAGTCGAATATTTTCATCCAAGGCATGATTTTTAACGCCTTCAATGCGTAATTCCACCGGATTTTCCGCCCAGGCAACAGTAGATCCAAATAAACCGAAAGAAAGAAGCGCACACAGGCGCCACGTTGTAATATTGCTACTCAGTTGCTTCATACTTACCCCAAAATTAAAGGCTTGTAGTGTAACCGTTTAGACCATAGCCCTGCAATGTAAAGTGCGGTGGATTTTTAAAAAATTTCCGGAATCCGGCAACGATGAAAAAACAGAAAAAAATAGCCGGAAGAAACCGGCTATTGCAGAAAGGAAAAAACGTTATCCGTTTTGGTGTTTAAAATATAACACCGTGGCGGCAACGCGTGAATGTACGTTCAGTTTACGCAACAAATTGCGGATATGTACTTTAACGGTTTCTTCCGAAATAAATAATTGTCCGGCAATTTGTTTGTTGGAAAGTCCGGTGGCAATTAAACGCAACACATCCATTTCACGATCCGTTAAAGAATAAATCGGCTCTTGAGAAGATTGGCGTTCAATCAGTAAATCTTTAATGGAATCGCTTAAAATCACTTCCCCTTGCGCAATGCGTTTAAGTTGGGAAAGCAGGGTATCCGGCTCGGTGTCTTTGAGTAAATAGCCATCCGCACCGGCATCAATTAAGGTGAAAATATCACTTCTCGCATCAGATACAGTTAAGATCACAATACGGGCATCCACGCCTTCCGATCTTAACGCTTTTAACGTATCCAAACCGGACAACCCTTTCATATTCAGATCTAAAATGATGAGATCCGGTGACGTTTGTAATGCCAAGCTAATGCCTTCGCTGCCGTTCCCTGCACCACCGACGACCTCAAACCCCTCTTCCAATTCAACAAGTTGTTTGATGCCTCGACGCATTAACGGATGATCGTCAATAATTAATACTTTTAATTTATCAGTCATGTGACCCCCTTAAGATAAGGCTAGGCGACTATGAAACGGCACGATAGTCATCCCGTCCTTTGTCGTTAATAGCTGGTAAAATTGCGGATAATTGAAATCACGTTGCACGATTTTATACGGATTGTTATTTTCATCCAACCCTGACGCTTGATAAATTCGGTTAATTTCGTGAATTTTTTTCTCTTTTGTGCCATCACAGTTACGATAAATCTCAATGCGATTGAGCTCATCTAAAATGTACACATTGAAACTCCCGTTCGGGTTATCTTCAAAAAAGAATTGCAAGAACCCTTCACTGGCAAAGGC
This sequence comes from Aggregatibacter sp. oral taxon 458 str. W10330, assembly GCF_000466335.1. NCBI lineage: Bacteria > Pseudomonadati > Pseudomonadota > Gammaproteobacteria > Pasteurellales > Pasteurellaceae > Aggregatibacter > Aggregatibacter sp. oral taxon 458. The sequence continues at coordinate 85,091 of NZ_KE952605.1, forward strand.
GTCAATTTCACGCGGGTATTTATGATGTTTCACCACGGCAGGATAAGTCGGATTGACTTTGTAGCTAAGTGCGGTGTCAATTTGGCTTGTTTTAGTGAGTTTAGCATTGTGGATTTCTTGTAAACTAATGCCGCGTTCTTCAAAGAAAAACTGCCAGTTTTTCCCTGCCACGCGCAATAAATTATTTTTCGGTGGTTGAGATGCACCGATTTGAATGCTAATGCATTTATTAATCAAGGTCGTCACAATGCGACGTAAAGCGCGGCGATAATAACGACTATAACAAAACACTTGCACCAATTTTGGCAACGGCGCACCACGATAAATTTTGTTGGAAAGCACTTTTAACGCCAACAAAATGGCATTCGGCCCTTCAAAATGCAATGTCCGCACTTCGTTCCAAACGTTGCGATAAGTGAGATCAATGCTGCCGACTAAACTTTCTTCGTTCGCACCGAAACTAAATAAGTCGCTTGATTGGATGCTGGATTTAATGTCGGTTAAATGTGCGGTCGGATCTTGGGTTAAATTAATAATGACCGCAAGACTGCGAATTTCGCAAGGATGACTCAGGTCGGAATTGCTGGCAGAGGTGTTGTCGATAGGAAATGTCAATCGCAAATCCGTCACAAACTGGCGCAACGTGTTAAGCTCGACATTTTTACTGGCAACAAAGAGCTCGGTATTTGCCGTAAGCAAACGATTGAAATACGCCCACGCCACTAATTTATTCAGGCTTTGGCTATATTCTGTATAACGTGGACGACAAAAACCGTGAATGTCCGGCGTTTGGTTAATCATATACCAACCGTCCTTAAACTGACGGTTATTACGCACTTCAATAAACGTTAGATAGCGTTCCGATAAATCCACAGCAAACTGTGGATTCAGCAAGGTCACTTTGCCCGGCAATTCTTCAAATGCCGTGTAAAGTTTACGGGTTAATATGCTCATATCTTGCGGCATAATGCTGACATTGACCTGATGTTTGCGGGCAAAATTCACTAAGTTACGATAACTCAACATTAAAAACTTAATCAGGTCATTATGCATTTTTTCGGCTTGCTTAATTTTCCATTGTTGGCGCTGGTTTAATAATTCCACTTGCCCACAATGCCAGCCCCATTGTTGCGTCAGCTTAAGTAATGCATCCAATCGCCAGTTACTTTTATTTACCTCTGCTTCGTTCTCATGCACTTTGATATAAAAGCAACAACGTACAAAACCCAGCCGTTTATATTCTTTTCGTTCGGTCAAATAAGCCGTTACCCGTTGCAGCATCGCCAAATAAGGATCAAATTGATGAGCAACGTTCAATTCACCGGTTAATAAGGCGTGTTTAAATTCACGAGAAATCAAATACGTGTTTGGATAACGCCAAGAATAGGTTTCTAACAACAAAATTTTGAGCAGGGATTTATAAGGGTAATCAATCCCTTTATACAGCTGCCATAAGGTCGCACCAAAATACTCATTGGCGGACAAGGTGCCTAACCCCCCGAAATCCACCCAATCATTTAAATCCAATTGCTGCGTTTGCGTTAAACGTTCGATTTCTGCCTCATAATCCGCTTCATTTTCAATCAGCAAATGCAGCCACAATAACGGCTTCCCGGCAAGGCGTATGGCTGAACGGTAAAATTCATCCAGCAACAACATATATTGTGCCGAACCGCAATTCTCGGCAGTCATTGGCTCGACATAACGAAAACACCGAAACCGTCTTTGATCCATTAAATAGAAATTCATTTCTACGTGAACACGCTTTGCCCATTGTTGAATGCGCTCGACTTTTTGCTGTAAAAGTTCACGTGCTGATGGACTCAAATCTTCTCGATGACACAGCCAAATATCTAAATCAGATTGTGGCGTTTGGGCAATAGAGGCGATGCTGCCCATCACATAGACGCCAAGAATGGCTTCCGATTCAAAAGTGCGGTGTTTTTTGAGGAAGTTTTTCACGCTTTCATCTGTCAGCGTATGTGCAAGATATTCCTGTTGGAATGGCGTTGGGGAAAAATGGGCAATGCCGGTGGGCGCATCAGAAACATAGCCCGGCAAATCAGGATGATTAAAATGGAGTAATAATGGGATCAGTTTGAAAATATGTTGAAAGGATTCAGGCGTGTCGGATAAAGCCCGCTGGATACGCAACCTATCTAAATCGTCCACACGTTGTTTAGCTTTATCGAGATCAAACTTCAAGTAATATCCTGTTTTTTACGACGGTCATGCTTCGCTAGTGGCTACTCTATCATCAGTATTGACGGAAAGCAAAAAAATTAAATGAACACTGACTTTTGAAGTTAACAGTGATAGGATAATCCTTCATTAGACCTGATCAATATGTTGTTATTATGTTTGAAAAAACCTTAAAAATTGCGACTCGCCAAAGCCCGTTGGCGTTATGGCAGGCAAATTATGTGAAAGACCGTCTGCAACAGTTATATCCCGATTTAACCATTGAATTAGTGCCGATGGTAACTAAAGGCGATGTGATTTTAGATTCACCACTGGCGAAAATCGGTGGCAAAGGCTTGTTTGTCAAAGAGTTAGAAAATGCCTTGTTGAATAAAGAGGCGGATATTGCCGTGCACTCCATGAAAGATGTGCCGATGCAATTTCCCGAAGGCTTGGGATTAGCCGTGATTTGCCAACGCGAAGATCCGCGTGATGCCTTTGTGTCTCATTCTTACCGCACTTTTGCAGAGTTGCCGCAAGGTGCAGTGGTCGGGACATCAAGTTTACGTCGCCAATGCCAATTAAAAGCCCTGCGTCCTGATTTAGATATTCGCTCCTTGCGTGGCAATGTAGGAACACGTTTAAGCAAATTAGATAACGGCGATTATGATGCCATTATTTTAGCTTCTGCCGGTCTCATTCGTTTAGGCTTAGCAGATCGTATCGCATCTTTTATTGACGTTGAACAATCCTTACCGGCGGCCGGACAAGGTGCTGTCGGCATTGAATGTCGTACCGATGATATGCAAGTGCAGGCCTTATTAGCACCGTTAGCGGATGCGGAAACCACGTATTGTGTACGGGCAGAGCGCGCCATGAATAATCATTTACAAGGCGGTTGCCAAGTGCCAATTGGCGGTTATGCGGTATTGCAACAAGGGCAGTTGTATTTAAGAGCCTTAGTGGGCGATATTGACGGCAGTCGCATTATTCGCGCGGAAGGTAAAAGTCCGGTGGAAAATGCCGAGGCTTTAGGCGTACAAATTGCCGAACAGCTTTTAGCGCAAGGCGCTGACAAAATTTTGCAAGCAATTTATTCATAAATCGTGGGGGCACAATGGCTGTTTTGGTAACTCGCCCTGATGAACGTGGGCAACAACTCGTGGAGATGCTGGCAAAAGCCGGAATCGTCGCCATTCATTTGCCTTTATTTACCATTGAAGCCGGTGCAGAACTCAATGAGTTACCGAATAAATTTGCCAAATTAAAAGCGGATGATTATGTCTTTATCGTCTCCAAAAGTGCGGTAGATTTTGCCGACAAAGCCTTAAAAGACACCGGTTTTGCATGGCGTGATGATTTACACTATTTCACCGTAGGGCAAGGTACCGCACAGTATTTTGCCGCTACAACCGCCACGGCAGTGCATTATCCGACAACCCAAGAAAACAGCGAAGGCGTATTACAACTTCCTGCAATGCAAAATTTACAAGGTAAAACCGTTTTGATTTTGCGCGGTAATGGCGGACGCGAACTCCTCTCAGAACAAGTGCAACAACGCGGTGCTAACGTTGAGATCGTTGAATGTTACCGAAGAGAACCGCTTGTTTATAATAATGTGGAGCAAACCAGTTTGTGTAAGCGTGCCGGTATTCAAACCATTGTGGCGACTAGCGGGGAAATTCTGACGCAACTGCTGGATTTTGTCCCACGAAATGAACATAATTGGCTAAAAAGTTGTCAACTCATTACCGTCAGTGAGCGAATTTCCCATTTGGCGCAGGCATTGGGCTGGCAGAATGTGATTGTTTCACCTCGTGCAGATAATCAAACATTATTACAAACCTTATTACAATGTCGTTAACGCAACACGTCTCTTTTATAGGTAATCAATATGGCTAACAAGAAATCGAATCATCTGGAAAATCATGCAGAAATTGAACACGAAATTGATGTGAATAAGGATCTTGATTTAGCAAAACAAGACACCACAGAAAATGAACACGTTGACCCCAAGGTAGAGGATAAACAAGCAACCATGCAACATAAAGAGAACGAAAATAGACAGTCTTCCGCGTCCACTCCACACGAAACCGTTATTGTGAAAAAAAACGGTTCTGCGTTGAGCGTATTAGCGATTTTGATTGCCCTTGGCTTGGGCGGTAGCGGTTATTATTTCGGGCAGCAACAGGTTGACGAAATGCAACAAAAACTGACCGCACTTCAAACGCAACTTCAGCAAAAAAATACGGCTGAACCCGTCAATCTCCCAAGCTTTGAAGCAGAAAAAAGTCAGTTGGCGAAGTTAGCCGAGTTTTCTCAAGTGGCGAGCGACCAAATCAGTGCCTTAAATCAAGAATTAGCCGCCAAAGAACAACAGTTATCGGCGTTGCAACAACAAGTTCAGCGTTTGACCAATCAAAGCAAATCGGAACAACCAAACGATTGGTTGCTGACCGAAGCAGATTTTTTATTAAACAATGCCTTGCGTAAATTGGTGTTGGATAACGATGTGGACACCAGCGTATCGCTATTAAAAGTGGCTGGCGAGACCTTGTCCAAAGTGGCAATGCCACAAGTCGCCACTGTTCGTAGCGCAATTAATGCTGATTTGAAGAAGCTGTTATCCCTCAACAACGTGGATCAAAACGCTATCATGCAGGAATTGTCCCAGTTGGCAAATGACGTAGATGAGTTGAACGTATTGAATGTGAATTTTGATGAAGATCCAAACACGGACAAACTTACCGATTCTTTGGAAGATTGGAAATCCAACGCTGAAAAAAGTGCGGTCAGTTTTTTAAATCATTTTATTCGCATCACGCCAAAAAAAGCGGATAACAAAGCCTTATTAGCACCAAATCAAGACATTTATTTACGTGAAAACATTCGTTTACGCTTACAAATTGCGATTTTAGCCGTGCCACGTCAACAGGATGATTTATATAAACAATCTTTGGAAACGGTGGCTTCTTGGGTTCGTACCTATTTTGATACCAGCACGGAAGTAGCGCAAAACTTCCTGAAAAAACTGGATGAATTGACAGAACAATCCATTTACGTGGATGTGCCAACCCAGCTTAGCAGCTTAAATGCCTTGGATAAATTACTGAATAAACAACCGCAAGAAGTGCAAAAAATCACGCTTTCCGCTGACAAAGATTTCGATCCGGAAAATGCCAAAGCGACAGAAAACCATGCCACAAGCCCTGCAGAGCAAGGAAATGGCGCGGATACAAGCACTGCTCCGAATCAACCTGAACAACAGGAGAAATAGACCATGATAAGATCACTATTTTTAATGTTGCTATTATTAGCCGGATTGCTTGCCGGCCCGTATTTATCCGGCAAGCAAGGTTATGTCCGTATTGAAACTGCCGACAACATTGTCGAAATGTCTCTTACCACATTGGTGATTTTCTTTGTGATTTCACTGGCGGTGGTCTATAGCATTGAAGCGGCAATCAGCCGTTTTTGCCGTTTAAGTAATAACACTTACAGTTGGTTTTCCCGCCGTAAACGCGTAAAAGCGCAAAAACAAACCTTGGAAGGGTTAATGCGTATGGATGAGGGCGATTATTCTAAAGCGGAAAAACTCATCGGCAAAAACGCTAAACATTCCGATGAGCCGGTATTAAACTTTATTAAAGCGGCCGAAGCGGCACAACAGCGTGGTGATGAGTTCAGCGCCAACCGTTATTTAATTCAAGCGACAGAACTTGCCGGTACCGACAGCCTGATTCTAGAAATTGCCCGCACCCGCATTTTATTGCAACAAAACAAATTGCCTGCCGCGCGCAGTTCCGTAGATAGCCTATTGGTCATGGCAGGTCGCAATAAAGAAGTCTTGAAATTAGCCGTAGATATTTATTTAAAATCAAATGCTTACCAAGCTTTGGATAATATTCTTGAACAGGTAGAAAAATCCGCTCTCTATAGCCACGCTGAGCTCGAACAACTCCAACATCAAGTGGAAGACGGCTTGTTAGATGAAAAAATTAACGAAGAAGGCGTAGATGGTTTGCTGGCATGGTGGAATGAACAATCGCGCCAACGTCGCCAAGATGCCTATGTGAAATTAGGTGTGATTCGACGTTTGATTGATGGCAATGATCATGAATCTGCCTATGAATTAACGTTGGAATTGGCGAAAAAATTAGAGACCGACAGTCCGCTAATGCAACCGTTATTTAAACAAATTAGCCGCTTACAACCAGAAGATAACAGCAAGTTAGTAAAAATTGTTACCAAGTGGCTAAAAACCGCCAGCCCGTCAATACAATGCTGCGCCCAACGCGCATTGGGGTATTTATATGTGCGCAACAACGATTTTACTCATGCCAGTGAAGTGTTTAAAGGACTGATTGCTCATAAAGATCAATTAGATCCTAATGACATTCACATGGCCTCTTACGTCTTCGAACAAGTGGGAGATAAAGAGACGGCACAGAAATTACGCGAAGAAGGGTTGAAATCCGCCATGTCGGTAGCCACCTTATCCTCGGAAGAAACATCGGAAAAATCCACCGCACTTTAAGCGTAGCCCAATCACATAGCCCTCATTAATGCGCCAGAACACCAAACCGGAGCTGGCGCATTTCAATATGCAAAACCGACATCACATACAACTTGTTGGACAAACAGACAAATCATTCCCTTAAAAAGTGCGGTGGTTTTGGGACGTGTTTTGGCGTATGCGTTCAAATTTGCCGGGGTTTTATTTCGTGCATCAAGATGCACGCTACGGTCTTAAGGTAGCGTGCAACTTGTTGCACGAATAAGATAAAATTAAAAAGTTATTTCCGTTTCTCTTGCAACGCCTTTAACACCACCGGTGGGACGAGTTGGCTCATGTCGCCGTTGTGTAAATAAATTTCGCGAATCATGGTGGAAGAAACGTAAGACCACTGTTCCACCGGAGGGAAAAATAGGCTTTCCACACCATGGGTAAGAAGTCGGTTAAGATGGGCTAACTGCACTTCATATTCAAAATCCGTCGTACTCCGTACCCCACGAATAATGGCTTTGACGTCATACTCCGCGATGGTATGCGCAAGTAAATTATTAAACCCAATGACCTTAACATTCGACAAATGCGCCGCCGATTGACGTACCAACTCGACACGTTCGTCTAACGTAAACAAAGGCTTTTTACTTGGGCTTTCCGCCACCGCCACCAAAACGTTTGAAAAAATCACCGCACTTCGCTCAATAATATTCAAATGCCCGTTCGTAAGCGGGTCAAATGTGCCGGGATAGATTACCGTTGTCATTGCTTCATCCTAGTTCAAATAAGGTTTTAATAAATTCATCACGCGTTGTAACGCGCCGCGATTTTCATTTAACACAGCATAACCTGCCTGACCATAACGTTCGCCAAGCTCAGGCGACCGCAAAAAGGTTGCCACCGCTTTAGCTACGGCTTGCGGCGTATCTTCCGTGATTAACACACCTTCCCGTTCAATTAATTTTGTGAAAATCTCAGGAAAGTTAAAGGTATGTTTTCCGCTGATCACCGGCAATTTAAATACCAGCGGTTCTAAGGGATTATGCCCACCGTGCGCCACCAAGCTGCCACCAACCAACGCTACCTTTGCCATACCGTATAGCAACATGAGTTCTCCCATGGTATCACCGAGCAAGACCTGCGTTTCTTCTGTCGGTATTTCGTGACTGCTACGGCGCATGAAACCAAAGCCCTCTTGTTCAATCAGTTGAGCCACCGAATTAAACTGCTCTGGGTGGCGCGGCACCAAAATCAGCAATAAATCAGGATATTGGCACAATAAAGTGCGGTGACTTTTTAAGATGATTTCATCTTCGCCTTCGTGTGTGCTGGCGGCAATCCAGATAGGGCGCTGTGTATTCCATTGTACCTTTAATGTTGTAATCTGATGAAAGAGTTCATCGCTCACATTCAAGTCATATTTGATATTGCCGGTTACGACCAATCGTTCGGGTGCAATGCCTAATTGCGCATAACGTTGCCCACTCACGTCATCTTGCGGGGCAATTAACGTGATGTTATTCAACAGCGGTTTTAACGGTTCTTTAAACCAACCGTAACGCGTGGCAGAACGTGCGGATAAGCGAGCGTTCACAATGATAAAGGGAATACTGCGCCGTGCGAATTGGTGAATTAGGTTAAACCAAAGTTCCGTTTCGATAACAATGCCGACGCGCGGTTGTACAAATTCAATAAAACGGGACACAGCACCCGGCAAATCATAGGGCAAATACACATGGGTCACTCTGTCGCCAAAAACCGCTTTTACCCGTTCGGAACCGGTAGGCGTCATTGTGGTCACTGTGATCGCCAGTTGCGGATAATCTTGCTGAATCCGCTTAATTAAAGGAACGGCGGCAATCACCTCACCAACAGACGCGGCGTGAAGTAAGACACCGTTCGGCGAAGGAGATTGCGTGTTACCATAGAAGCCATAACGCTCGGCGAGACGTTTACGATAGTGGGGCGCACGAAAACTGCGCAAGACCATAAAAAGGCACAGTAGAGGCTGAGCAAGATACATCAAACAGGTATAGAAAAAACGTAACATAGCAAATGTGTCGGCTTATGCTAGAATTGCAAAATTAATCAAGACAAACAGGTGTTTAGTATAAGCGTTTGTCACTCATTCACAAAGGATAAAAACGATGCCGACTCTTAGTGTTGCAATGATTGTTAAAAATGAAGCCCACCACCTTGCACAATGTTTGGACACAGTAAAAGCGTGGGTGGATGAAATAGTGATTTTAGATTCCGGCAGCACCGATACGACCCAACAGATTGCTGAACAATACGGCGCAAAATTCTACCAAAATACCGATTGGCCGGGATTCGGTAAACAGCGACAATTAGCACAAGAGTATGTCACCTCCGACTATGTTTTATGGCTCGATGCAGACGAACGGGTAACCCCAGAGCTACGTCAATCTATTCAAACTGCCATTGAGAAAGATGCGCCGAATACCGCCTATAAAATCCCACGATTAAGTGAAATTTTTGGTCATAAAATTCGTCATTCCGGCTGGTATCCGGATTATGTTATTCGGTTATATCGTAAAGATTTTGCCCGTTATGGCGATCAACTGGTGCATGAAAAAGTAGAACTGCCAACAAACGCCAATATTCAAAAGCTACAAGGGGATTTGTTGCATTATACTTACCAAAATATCCATCATTACCTAGTTAAATCTGCCGGCTATGCCAAAGCGTGGGCTGACCAACGAGAAAAAGCCGGTAAAAAAGCGACGTTATGGCAAGGCATCAGCCATGCTGTAGGCTGTTTTGTCAAAATGTATTTTATTCGTTTGGGATTCTTAGATGGTAAAGCCGGCTTATTACTGGCGATTCTTTCAGCACATTCCACTTTTGTGAAATACGCTGATTTATGGGTAAGAACACAAAAATAATCCGACTCATAAAAAACGCACCTTAGCAAGGTTACTTACTAAGGTGCGAATCATTTGGAGGTAAGACGGAATCCGAGGAATTACATCATTCCGCCCATACCTCCCATGCCACCCATGCCGGCAGCACCGAGGTCAGCTTTGTCGTCTTTCGGTAATTCGGTCACCATACATTCAGTAGTGATCATTAAACCGGCGACAGAAGCTGCAAATTGTAATGCAGAACGAGTTACTTTAGTCGGATCTAAAATACCCATCGCGAGCATATCGCCGTATTGCTCAGTACCTGCGTTATAACCAAAGTTTCCTTCGCCGTTTTTCACCGCACTTGCAACCACAGAGGCTTCTTCACCGGCGTTTGTGACGATTTGACGTAATGGCGCTTCCATAGCGCGAAGGGCAAGTTTAATCCCCACGTTTTGTTCTTCGTTGTCGCCACGTAAATCAGCCACTTTGCTGGCTGCGCGAATTAACGCCACACCACCGCCGGCAACCACGCCTTCTTCCACTGCTGCACGAGTTGCGTGTAGTGCATCTTCCACGCGGGCTTTTTTCTCTTTCATTTCTACTTCGGTTGCGGCACCAACTTTAATCACCGCAACGCCACCGGCGAGTTTCGCCACGCGTTCTTGCAATTTTTCTTTGTCGTAGTCGGAAGTGGATTCTTCGATTTGTTGACGAATTTGTGCCACACGACCTTGGATTTGTGCTTCATCGCCGATACCGTCGATAATTGTGGTGTTGTCTTTGTTAATGACAACGCGTTTCGCTTGACCAAGATCTTCAAGCGTGGCTTTTTCTAACTCCATACCGATTTCTTCAGAAATCACCGTACCGGCAGTTAAAATCGCAATGTCTTGTAACATCGCTTTACGACGGTCACCAAAGCCCGGAGCTTTCACTGCTGCTACTTTCACGATGCCGCGCATGGTGTTTACTACCAATGTTGCCAATGCTTCGCCTTCTACGTCTTCAGCAATGATTAATAACGGTTTACCTGCTTTCGCGACGCCTTCTAATACCGGTAATAATTCACGAATATTCGAGATTTTTTTATCGACTAATAAAATGAATGGGTTATCTAATTCTACGGTCGCGGTTTCCGGTTTGTTGATGAAATACGGAGAAAGGTAACCGCGATCAAATTGCATCCCTTCAACCACATCCAATTCGTCTTCTAAGCCGGTGCCGTCTTCTACGGTAATCACGCCTTCTTTACCCACTTTTTCCATGGCTTGTGCGATTAATTGACCCACAATGCTGTCGGAGTTTGCGGAAATGGTGCCCACCTGTTCGATTTCTTTAGAGGTTTCGCAAGGTTTAGAAAGGGATTTAAGCTCGGCAACGACGGCAGTAACCGCTTTGTCGATACCGCGTTTTAAATCCATTGGGTTCATGCCTGCCGCTACGGCTTTTAAGCCTTCGTTCACGATGGCTTGCGCTAGAACAGTTGCCGTGGTGGTACCGTCACCGGCGGCATCATTGGCTTTAGAAGCCACTTCTTTCACCATTTGTGCACCCATGTTTTCAAATTTATCTTCTAATTCGATTTCACGTGCTACAGACACACCGTCTTTGGTGATGGTTGGTGCGCCGAACGATTTGTCTAATACTACGTTACGGCCTTTTGGACCCAGGGTGACTTTTACTGCATCGGCTAAGATGTTCACACCTTTTAACATTTTCACGCGTGCGTCGTTACCAAATTTTACGTCTTTTGCTGCCATGTTTAATTTCCTTTTATTTTGTTGTGCGGGATTGCTCCCACCATGATCTATTTCGTTTAAAGTGCGGTCGTTTTTCAGCGTGTTTTTGCTTATTCAACGATCGCTAAGATATCCTCTTCGGAGAGTATGAGCACTTCCTCACCATCAATTTTTTCTGTTTTCACGCCATAGCTATCGCTGAAAATGACGATGTCGCCCACTTTTACGTGCATTGGGTGAATGCTACCGTTTTCTAATAAACGACCAGGGCCGACCGCTAACACTTTCGCGCGGGTAGATTTGGTGGCTGCCGAACCGGTCAATACGATACCACCGGCAGATTTGGTTTCCACGTCTTCACGTTTTAAAATCACTTTGTCGTGTAATGGACGAATATTCATCTGAAATTTCCTCTATTTCTTAAATTAATAAAAAAGCTTTTTCTATATGGGAATCATTTTTACGCTTTCAAGGGAAAGGCAAAATTATTTTAACCGTTTATTTTCATCCGCTTCCTTTTCAAATTCCGCCTCAAAAATTTCGCTATCGTTCTGGCGATTGCCTTGGGACGAATAAAAAGTGCGGTTGGTTTTAAAGATGTTTTGTTGGAAGAACACGAATCGGCTACGAATGAATGTATTTATCAGGTAACGGCCGAGCGGGCTTAACAGTACACAAGCGAGAATGTCGGTGACAAAACCGGGAATGACAAACAAGATTCCGGCAACAAGCCAACGTAGCGAGCCAAAAAGCGCATCGGTGGGCAGTTGACCTTGGGTGAGTTGCTGTTTCACCCGCGTGAGGCTGTACCAACCACGAGCGCGGATGATGACAATGCCCAGTAGTGAGGAGCCAATCAACAACAAAATGAGCATGAGGATACCCAAATGGCTTCCTACCCAAACCAGTAGGCTCAGTTCTACATAAATAAATAGAAAAACAGCAAAAAGAAAGGCGATAAATGGCATAGCAGCTCCTTAAAAACACGTTGGATGTGCATATTACCCGCTTTATTTTGCGGTGCAACTTTTATTCATGGCTACATCTTTCAGGTTAGAAAAACTAATCTGAAAAATAAAAATAACTCTTAAATGCGTATAAAAATCTGTGACTTGGATCAATTTAATTTTAATCGAATTTTCTATAATTTAGACAATTCAGCCAAACGTGTTAAGCATAAAGGAGAACGCAAATGACACAATATAGAAAGGAAGTGGATTTGTTAGGTGAACGTGAAGTTCCTGCGGATGCTTACTGGGGTATTCACACCCTAAGAGCGGTGGAAAATTTTAACATTTCGAAAGTAACGATTTCTGATGTGCCGGAATTTGTTCGCGGCATGGTGATGGTGAAAAAAGCAGCCGCATTGGCGAACGGTGAATTGGGTGCGATTCCAAAAGAAATTGCAGAGGCAATCGTAAAAGCTTGTGATGAAGTATTGGTGAACGGCAAATGTTTAGATCAATTCCCGTCTGATATTTATCAAGGAGGCGCAGGCACTTCCGTCAATATGAACACCAATGAAGTGATTGCCAACTTAGCGTTAGAAATTTTAGGTCACAAAAAAGGCGAATATAAGTACCTTGATCCGATGGATCATGTTAACGCCAGCCAATCTACCAATGATGCGTATCCTACCGGTTTCCACATTGCCGTGTACAACAGCGTGCTCAAACTTCTCGAAAAAGTCGCTTATTTACAACAAGGTTTTGAAAATAAAGCGAAAGAATTCGAGAAAGTCTTGAAAATGGGTCGTACCCAATTACAAGATGCGGTGCCAATGACCGTTGGTCAAGAATTCAAAGCGTTTGCAGTGTTAATGGCAGAAGAAGTGAAACACTTAAAAGCCGCTGCAGCACACTTGCTTGAAGTCAACATGGGTGCGACCGCAATCGGTACCGGTTTAAATACACCGCAAGGTTATGTACCAACTGTGATTAAATATTTATCACAAGTCACCGGATTACCTTGCAGTGGCGCAGAAAACTTAATTGAAGCGACTGCTGACTGTGGCGACTATGTTTCCGTGCATGGCGCGTTAAAACGCACTGCCGTGAAATTGTCAAAAATCTGTAACGACTTACGTTTACTGTCTTCCGGCCCTCGTGCTGGTATTAAAGAAATTAACTTGCCTGAATTACAAGCCGGTTCTTCCATCATGCCGGCAAAAGTGAACCCGGTTGTGCCGGAAGTGGTGAACCAAGTGTGCTTCAAAGTGATTGGTAACGACACCACGGTGACTTTCGCGTCAGAAGCAGGTCAATTACAATTAAACGTGATGGAGCCGGTGATTGTACAAGCCATGTTTGAATCCATTGAGATTTTAGGCAACGCCTGTGTGAACTTGCGTGATAAATGCGTTGATGGCATCACCGTAAACAAAGAAACCTGCGAAAGCTACGTTTACAATTCTATCGGTATCGTGACTTACTTGAACCCATTCATCGGTCACCACAACGGCGACTTAGTGGGTAAAATCTGTGCGCAAACCGGTAAAGGCGTACGTGAAGTGGTCTTGAAAAAAGGCTTGTTAACCCAAGAACAATTGGATGACATCCTTTCCGTGGAAAACTTGATGAATCCGACTTATAAAGCAAAATTAAATAAATAAAAAGTGAACAAATCAGTAAATTAGTTATCGAATAGTTAGCTTGTTTATTTAGTCAAAATCAGCGTCCTAATGGATTAGGCGCTGATTTTTTTGTATGCCAAAATAAAAATGGCATGAAAAAACAAAGCGTAAATTCCTTTCATATCCCTTGAATTCTCTCAATTGACCTCAATATAGTTTGCATATTTCTGTTTTATAAAGGACAACATTATGACTACGATTGTAAGTGTACGTCGCAACGGCAAAGTGGTTGTGGGCGGTGACGGACAGGTTTCCCTTGGCAATACGGTGATGAAAGGCAATGCGCGTAAAGTGCGTCGTTTGTATAACGGCAAAGTGTTGGCGGGTTTTGCGGGCGGCACGGCAGATGCCTTTACATTGTTTGAGCTTTTTGAGCGTAAATTAGAAATGCACCAAGGGCATTTGCTGAAAAGTGCGGTGGAATTAGCAAAAGATTGGCGCACCGACCGTGCGTTGCGTAAATTGGAAGCGATGCTAATTGTGGCGGATGAAAAAGAAAGCCTGATCATTACCGGTATCGGCGATGTAGTACAACCGGAAGAAGATCAGATTCTTGCTATCGGTTCCGGTGGCAACTACGCTTTATCTGCCGCCCGTGCGTTGGTGGAAAACACGGAATTATCGGCGCGTGAAATTGTAGAAAAATCTCTCAAAATTGCCGGTGAAATTTGCGTGTTTACCAATACCAATTTCACCATTGAAGAATTGCCGAATTAAAAATTTATAAGGAATAAACCATGTCTGAAATGACGCCTAGTGAAATAGTTTCTGAATTAGATCAACATATTATCGGTCAAAGCGACGCTAAGCGCGCAGTGGCGATTGCCCTAAGAAACCGTTGGCGCAGAATGCAGCTGCAAGAGCCAATGCGCCATGAAGTGACCCCAAAAAATATTCTTATGATTGGGCCGACCGGCGTGGGAAAAACCGAAATTGCCCGCCGTTTGGCAAAATTAGCCAATGCGCCGTTCATTAAAGTAGAAGCCACTAAATTTACCGAAGTGGGTTATGTGGGCAAAGAAGTGGATTCCATTATTCGCGATTTAACTGACAGCGCCATGAAGTTGGTACGCCAACAGGAAATCGTCAAAAATCGCGCTAAAGCGGAAGAAGCGGCAGAAGAGCGAATTTTAGATGCCTTATTACCTGTGGCGAAGAACCAATGGGGTGAAGTGGAAAACCGCGATAGTCAAAGCAACACCCGTCAGATTTTCCGTAAGAAACTACGCGAAGGTCAGTTAGACGATAAAGAAGTGGAAATCGATGTAGCAGGCGTGCCGATGGGCGTGGAAATCATGGCACCTCCGGGCATGGAAGACATGACCAGTCAATTACAATCCATGTTTGAGAACCTTTCCGGCAGCCAAACCAAAAAACGTAAAATGAAAATTAAGGATGCGTTAAAAACCTTAATTGACGATGAAGCGGCGAAATTGGTGAATCCGGAAGAGCTGAAACAAAAAGCCATTGATGCGGTGGAGCAAAACGGTATCGTGTTTATCGATGAGATCGACAAAATTTGTAAAAAAGGCGAATACAGTGGCGCGGATGTCTCCCGTGAGGGCGTGCAACGCGATTTATTGCCGTTGGTGGAAGGCTCAACCGTCAACACCAAACACGGTATGGTGAAAACGGATCACATCTTGTTTATCGCTTCCGGCGCATTCCAAGTGGCTCGCCCGTCAGATTTAATCCCGGAATTACAAGGGCGTTTGCCGATTCGTGTGGAATTATCAGCGCTCACTGCCGAGGATTTCGAGCGTATTCTGACTGAGCCGAACGCCTCTTTAACCGAGCAATACAAAGCCTTAATGGCAACGGAAGGGGTGAATATTGAATTCACACAAGATGCCATTAAGAAAATCGCCGAAGCGGCATTTCGTGTTAACGAAAAAACTGAAAATATCGGTGCGCGCCGTTTGCATACGGTGATGGAGCGTTTAATGGATAAAATCTCTTTCAACGCCAGCGACATGGATGGACAAACCGTGAACATTGATGCCGCATATGTCAGTGAGGCATTAGGTGAAGTGGTAGAAAATGAAGATTTAAGTCGATTTATTCTTTAATCTTTCTTTTTTCATAAAGGGTACGATAAATCTCGTGCCCTTTTGTTTATCAAGTGCGGTGGGTTTTTAGAAAGTTTTTGTAGTTAGTCACTAAGTTGTTTACAATGTGCCCACTTTTCATTCGCCTGAGTACAAATTATGCAGACAAAAAAATTATTCATTGCGCTCTTATTAGGCTCCGCAACACTCACCGGTTGTTCATCAACCATTGATCCGGAAACCGGAGAACGTAAAGATGCCTTAGAGGGTTTTAACCGTAAAATGTGGGATTTTAACTACCATGTTGCGGATCCTTACGTATTAAAACCTCTTGCTCAAGGCTGGAAAGAATATGTCCCTTCCCCAATTCGAACCGGAATTGTTAACTTTGCTAATAACCTCGATGAGCCTGCAAGCTTTGCTAACCGTTTAGTGCAAGGTGAATTTAAATTGGCAATGGTTCATTTCAACCGTTTTTGGTTAAATAGTATTTTTGGTTTAGGTGGCGTAATTGATATTGCAAACTACAGCGCACCACTTAAAAAAGAAGAAAATTCCCGTTTCGGCGATACGTTAGGTCGCTATGGCGTGGGAACCGGTCCTTATATTATGCTTCCTGTCTATGGCCCGGCAACACCACGACAAGATATTGGAAACCTAGCAGATACAACCTATCCAATGTTGTCATTATTAGGCCCTTGGAGTTTATTAAAATGGACGGTTCAAGGGATTGATACGCGTGCAAGTTTAATGGATAAAGAAGCATTGTTAGATCAGGCTCAAGATCCTTATGTTACTTTCCGCGAAGCTTATTTCCAAAATATTGACTACCGCATTCGTGCTAATAAGAAAGAAGAAAAAGCAACTCCGGCCTTATCAGAAGATATTCTTAATCAAATTGACTGATTAATTTTCTCTTTAATTCATAATTAGTGAATCGTAGCCTGCAACTTGTTGCACGAAATCGTGAATACCCAAAAGGGTTAAATAAATGTTTCGCGCATGATTTGATAGCGCATCGAAATGCACGCTACGCATGAAATGTATGAATTACGCATCGAGGTTAATTATTCGTGCAACAAGTTGCACGCTACGAGGGGGAAATAATCTTCCTATATATTGAGTTTCGGTTTTCAGTCTTGTTTTCGTTATATCGCGAGAATTTTTTTCAGTTCATCGCTTAATCTATTTAGCTCCATACGCATCGCGTATGGTTTTTATCGCCAGACTTTGTGGCTGGCTATAATAAAAAAGGACTGACTCTCTTAGGAATCAGTCCTTAATTTTTATAAAATCACTGTGCCCGCTGTAATTAACGTTTAGATTTCACTAACTTCTCTGTCAATTCGTAAGCACGAAGTTTCGCTAATTCTTTAGAAAGTTTAAGCATTAACAATTCGTAATCAGCATCATGGTGATGTTGATGAATGTTTTCTTCCGCACGTTTCTTAGCAGCAAGAATACGCTCGCTGTCAAGCTCTTGACCACGAATTGCGACATCCGCAAGAACAGTCACAATCGTTGGTTGAACTTCTAAAAAACCGCCGGAAACATAGATAACTTCTTCGCTATCATTTTCTAAAGTAAATTTAACAATACCCGGCTTGATCGCGGTTAATAAAGGAGTGTGCCCCGGCAAAACACCGAGCTCACCCTCAATACCTGTTGCTTGAACACTTTTCACGTTGCCGGAAAAGATTTTTTGTTCTGCACTTACGACTGTTAAATTAAATGTTGCCATGTTTTTCTCCTTCAAGTTTGATATGCATCAGCTTGAAGTGATTACATATTTTTGGCTTTTTCTAGCGCTTCATCGATTGAACCAACCATGTAGAACGCTTGTTCCGGAACATGATCGTATTCGCCGTTTAAAATACCTTTAAAGCCACGAATGGTTTCTTTTAACGGAACGTATTTACCTGGTGTACCGTTAAATACTTCAGCAACGAAGAACGGTTGTGATAAGAAACGTTCGATCTTACGCGCACGCGCTACAACCAATTTATCTTCTTCAGATAATTCATCCATACCAAGAATCGCAATGATATCTTTCAATTCTTTATAACGTTGTAAGATACCTTGCACGCCACGCGCAACATCATAATGCTCTTGACCAACAACTAATGGGTCTAATTGACGAGATGTAGAATCTAATGGGTCAACCGCAGGATAAATACCTAAAGACGCAATTTGACGGCTCAATACAACGGTTGAGTCTAAGTGCGCAAAGGTGGTTGCCGGAGATGGGTCAGTCAAGTCATCCGCAGGCACATAAACCGCTTGTACGGACGTGATAGAACCTGTTTTAGTTGAAGTAATACGCTCTTGTAATACACCCATTTCCTCAGCAAGGGTCGGTTGGTAACCTACCGCTGATGGCATACGACCTAAAAGTGCGGACACTTCCGTACCAGCAAGAGTATAACGATAGATATTATCCACGAAGAATAATACATCACGACCTTCATCACGGAATTTTTCCGCCATGGTTAAACCGGTTAACGCAACGCGTAAACGGTTACCCGGTGGCTCATTCATTTGACCGTAAACCAAAGATACTTTATCCAATACGTTGGAATCTTTCATTTCGTGGTAGAAGTCGTTACCTTCACGGGTACGCTCACCTACACCTGCGAATACAGAATAACCGGAGTGTTCAATCGCAATATTACGAATTAATTCCATCATATTTACGGTTTTACCTACACCCGCACCACCGAATAAACCAACTTTACCCCCTTTTGCAAATGGGCAAATTAAGTCGATAACTTTAATACCGGTTTCTAATAATTCGGTACTGTTTGATTGTTCTTCGTAGCTTGGTGCAGAACGGTGAATAGACCAACGTTCTTCTTCACCAATTGGACCTTGTTCGTCAATTGGATCACCTAACACGTTCATAATTCGACCAAGGGTTTTTGTTCCTACCGGTACTTGAATTGGAGCATTTGTGTTTTCTACTTTCAAACCACGTTTTAAACCATCGGAGGCACCTAATGCGATACAACGTACCACACCACCACCTAATTGTTGTTGAACTTCAAGGGTTAAACCTGTTTCAACATTTAATGCATCATAAACTTTTGGTACTGCATCTTGTGGAAATTCGACGTCAATCACCGCACCGATGATTTGTACAATTTTACCTGTCGCCATTACCGTTCCTCTTCTATTAAATCGCAGCCGCACCGGCAACGATTTCATTTAATTCATTTGTGATACTTGCTTGACGAGCTTTGTTATACACCAACCGCAGGTCATTAATTAAATTTCCTGCATTATCTGTTGCTGCTTTCATTGCTACCATTCGAGCCGCTTGTTCTGAAGCTAAATTATCTACAACCGCTTGATAAACTTGAGATTCTAAATAACGAACTAAAAGGCTGTCTAATAACACTTTTGGTTCAGGTTCGTAAATATAATCCCATGCCTGTTGTCTTTCGATTAAGTGATCGTTTTCCATTTCCGGTAAAGGAACTAATTGTTGTACAACCGGTTTTTGCGACATCGTATTAATGAATTTATTGTATGCAATATAAATTGCATCAATTTCTCCATTACGATAAGCATCAAACATGGTATTTGCCACACCAATTAATTCTTCTAAAGAAGGGTTATCGCCCAAACCGGAAAGTTGGCTTTTTACCTTAAAACCAAGGGAACGGAAAAAACTAATCCCTTTAGAACCAATCAAGCCAAGCTCAGTCGTCGCATTTTGTGATTTCCAATCTTTAATTTGGTTAAGTGTGGTTTTAAATAAATTCACGTTTAAACCACCGCACATTCCACGATCAGTAGAAATCACTAAAACACCCACTTTTTTCACATCCCGTTCAACTAAGAACGGGTGTTTATAACCGATACTTGCTTTAGACACATGGCTGATAACACTACGGATAGTTTCAGAATACGGACGAGATGCCGCCATACGGTCCTGCGTTTTACGCATTTTCGAGGTTGCAACCATTTCCATTGCCTTGGTAATTTTCTGCGTACTTTGTACGCTGGCAATTTTGGTTTTTATCTCTTTTGCACCTGCCATCTTATTTCTCCGTTACTACCAAGCACTATTCGCTTTGAAACTATCTAAAATACCTTTTAATGTATCTTTGATTTCATCATTATAGTTACCAGTTTTAGTAAGCTCTTGCATAAACTCGGCATAATTACGATTTGCATAATCTAGAAGTGCGGTTTCAAAACTTGCAATTTTAGATAACTCAACATCGTCTAAATAACCAAATTCAACCGCAAATAACACCACGGCTTGCTCAGCAACAGAAAGCGGAGAAAATTGTTTTTGTTTCAACAATTCGGTTACTTTTTCACCATGAGAAAGTTGTTTACGAGTTGCATCATCAAGATCTGAAGCAAACTGAGCAAATGCCGCTAATTCACGATATTGTGCAAGTGCAGTACGAATACCACCGGCAAGTTTCTTAATAACTTTAGTTTGTGCAGAACCACCTACACGAGAAACCGAAATACCCGGGTTCACCGCAGGACGAATACCTGAGTTAAACAAGTTAGATTCTAAGAAAATCTGACCATCGGTAATAGAAATCACGTTAGTAGGAACAAATGCAGAAACGTCACCCGCTTGAGTTTCAATAATTGGAAGAGCAGTTAAAGAACCGGTTTTTCCTTTTACTTCACCTTTGGTGAATTTTTCTACGTATTCTTCATTTACACGAGAAGCACGTTCAAGCAAACGTGAGTGTAAGTAGAATACGTCACCAGGATATGCTTCACGACCTGGCGGACGACGTAATAATAAGGAAATTTGACGATAAGCAACTGCTTGTTTGGAAAGATCGTCATAAACGATTAACGCATCTTCACCACGATCACGGAAATATTCACCCATTGCACAACCGGCATAAGGCGCTAAATATTGCAACGCTGCAGACTCAGACGCAGACGCCGCAACCACAATAGTATTAGCTAATGCTCCATGTTCTTCTAATTTACGTACTACGTTAGCAATTGTTGATGCTTTTTGACCAATTGCCACATAGATACATTTAATGCCTGAATTACGTTGGTTAATGATGGCATCAATCGCTAATGCTGTTTTACCGGTTTGACGGTCACCGATAATCAATTCACGTTGACCACGACCGATTGGCACCATGGAGTCAACCGCTTTATAACCGGTTTGTACTGGTTGATCAACGGATTTACGTTCAATTACACCCGGCGCGATAACTTCAACCGGAGAAAAACCGTCATTTTCAATTTCACCTTTACCATCAATTGGTTGACCAAGGGTGTTTACAACACGACCTAATAAACCACGACCAACCGGTACTTCAAGAATACGGCCGGTACATTGCACTTCCATTCCTTCGGCAAGATCGGCATAAGGCCCCATAACTACCGCACCAACCGAATCGCGTTCAAGGTTAAGTGCCATGGCATAACGGTTGCCCGGTAAGGCGATCATTTCGCCTTGCATCACATCGCTTAAACCATGGATACGAATAATCCCATCACTAACAGAAACAATCGTTCCTGTATTGCGGGCTTCGCTCACCACATCAAATTGAGCAATGCGTTTTTTAATCAATTCACTAATTTCAGTTGAATTTAGTTGCATTTTCTAATCCTCTTATAATTGCAACTCATTTGCTAAACGAGCAAGCTGTCCGCGACTACTGCCGTCTATGACAAAATCCTCTGTACGAATGATAACACCGGCAATGAGCGAGCTATCAACGTTGCAATTTAACTTAACTTTTTGGGCTAATCTTTTTTCCATTGCGGCTGCAATTCTTTCTTGTTGCATGACGCTTAATGGTTGAGCCGATATGACGTTCACTTCCGCAATAGCTTTATATTCCTCAACATAATGTTGGAATTCTTTAAAAACTTGCGGAAGAACAGTTAAACGCTTATTTTCAGCCATTAACCGAACTAAGTTTTGCCCATATTGATCTAATTGTTCACCACAAATTGAGATCACCGTATCTGCTAATTTTTGTGCGGAAAGAGAACCTGTTAGATAATTCTGCATTGTTTCGTTTTTCACTAACTCAGCAAGAAAACCTAACATTTCATTCCATTTTTCTACCGCACTTTTGTCAGATGTACTTTGTTCAACGGCAAAATCAAACGCTGCTTTAGCATAAGGGCGAGCTATGGTAGTTAATTCTGACATAAGCTCAACCTTCTTATAGTTCTGCAACTAATTTATCAATAATGTCATTGTTGGCTGCTTCATCCACAGTACGTCCAACAATTTTTTCAGCACCTGCAATGGCCAAAGACGCAACTTTTACACGTAATTCTTCTTGAACACGTTTACGTTCAGCTTCAACCTCAGCATAGCCTTGTTCAATGATTTTCGCTTTAAGTTCTTCGGCTTCTGCCTTCACTTCGTCTAAAACTTCATTGCGACGTTTATTGGCTAAATCTAAAATTTCTTGGGCTTGAATTTTTGCTTCAGAAATTTCCTTTTCAACAAGCATTTTAGTATCTGCTTGTTCTTTTTTCGCCGCTTCAGCAGAAGCTAAAGCATTCGCAATTTGGCTTTGACGTTTTTCAATTGCACTAATAATTGGTGGCCAAACAAATTTCATGCAGAACCACACGAAAATTGCGAATGCAATAAGTTGACCAATCAATGTTGCATTTAGATTCACAACGTCCTCCTTAATCTGCTTGTTTTACGTTGATAAGCAAATAAGGTGATTATTGTAATAAACCGATGAATGGGTTTGCGAAAATGAAAAGTAAAGAAATACCAACAGCAATCATCGCAATCGCATCCAATAAACCTGCAACGATAAACATTCTTGTTTGCAAGCTAGAAGCAAGCTCAGGTTGGCGAGCGGAAGATTCTAAGAATTTACCGCCTAAAATCGCAAAGCCGATAGCTGTACCTAATGCTGCGAATGCAAGAAGGATTGATGCACCGATAATTGTAGCTGTAATTACAGTTTCCATAATGTTCTCCAATAGAAGTTAAGTTTAGCCCTAGAGCCGGTTAATAAAAAAATAAAATTAATGATCTGCTTTGTTATAAGCGATACTTAAGTAAACCACCGTCAACATCATAAAGATGAATGCTTGTAGCGTAATGACCAAAATATGGAAAATCGCCCAAACAAGGTGTAATGGAATCCCCAATGCCGCAATTGCCATATTGGCAGAATACATCACAGCAATGAGAATAAAGATTAATTCCCCTGCATACATATTACCGAATAAACGGAATGCGAGAGAAATTGGTTTAGCCAGTAAAGTAACGGTTTCAAGAATAAAGTTAACCGGAATAAACGCCCAGTGATTAAATGGATGTAAGGTATATTCCTTAACCAATCCACCAAAACCTTTAGATTTTACTGTATAGAAAAGAATTAAGAAAAAGACACAGATTGACATGCCGAGCGTTGCACTAATATCTGCTGTTGGCACAGCTCTCAAATAGTGAATACCGAACAAACCTGCGAATTGTGGAAGAAAATCGACTGGGATTAAGTCGATGGCATTCATAATGAACACCCAACAAAAAATGGTTAATGCTAACGGTGCAACAACATTGCGTGGACCATGAAAGTTTTCTTTTACGATACCATTGACCCATTCCACTAAAATTTCGACCAAACATTGCATTTTGCTTGGCACGCCCGGTGTCGCTTTTTTCGCAACACGTGAAAAAACGAAAAGGAAAATAATGGCTGATACGATAGAGAAAAACAGCGTATCGACATGAATATGCCAAAAACCCTCACCGGTCTTTAAAAAAGACAAATGGTGGCCGATATACTCAGAGGTTGTTTGTCCGGACATAGTTGACCCTTTATATAGAACTTAAAATTAAGACCTGTTCAGCAAAAATGGAACGACATTGTTCAACACTAATGCCACGAAAAAACCTGCAAAAAATAAAATGAATTCACTTACATGAAATCCTTTAAACGCAGCAATAAAACATAGTATCGTTAATGCAAACTTTACCGCTTCCCCACGATAAAGTGCGGTCAATTTTGTTGATAAATGCTGTTTACGATAAAAAATAAGATACACAAAAGCACAAAAAGGCAGAAAAGCACAGAAAAATCCAAGACAGAAATCAACCGCACTTTTCCACTGCCAAAGTGAAATTAACGCACCGATAATGAGTAAAATCCCCATTTCAATCCATATTGATTTTTGGTAACAATGCTTCGCTTGCGTTAAAACCCTAGACATCACATTATTTTTTAGTATGCAAAAACTGGCTAATTATACATTTAGCACAGAGAGATTCAACTTAAAAAAGGGGAAAAACTGTTAAATAAATCACACTTTTAGAAATTTAATGCAGAATGATTAAATGTCGTTCACCTACAAGCTCAGGAACATGGAGTTTAACCACCTCTTTAACCATAAATTTCCCCTCCAAGGCTTGAACTTCCTCATTGTGATAGAGGCCTTTTAAGGCATAAAAATGCCCCTCTTTTTTCGGTAAATGATGGCACCAGTCGGTCATATCTTTTAACGACGCAAAAGCACGACTTAACACCCCGTCAAATTGGTGATCGGGTTTATATTCTTCCGCGCGACTCAACACTGCTTCAACATTGGTAAGCTCTAACTCACATACCGCATTGCGAATAAAACTGATCCGTTTACCCAAGCTATCTAACAAAACAAAGTGTTTTTGCGGATTAATGATAGCTAAAGGCAAGCCGGGCAAGCCCGGGCCGGTACCGACATCAATAAAACGATCACCTTGTAAATAAGGGCTCACCACAAGACTGTCTAAAATATGTTTAACCATCATTTCCTGCGGATCACGCACAGATGTTAGATTATAAGCCTTGTTCCATTTATTCAGCAGCAAAACCAGCTTCACTAACTGTTGTTGCTGTTGTTCTGTCACAGAAAGTGCGGTCTGTTTTAACAATGTTTTTAGCTTATCCGTTAATTGAAGTTCTAAATTAGTCATTATTCACCACGTTTTAGCATGCCTTGCTTTTTCAAATTCACCAGAATGATGGAAATCGCTGCCGGCGTAATACCGGAAATACGGCTCGCTTGTCCGATAGAGACCGGACGATGTTGCTCCAATTTTGCCCGCACTTCGTTAGATAAACCGGAAACTTTGCTGTAATCAAAGTGAGCCGGAATAGCTGTATTTTCGTGACGTTTTTGTTTTTCGATTTCTTCTTGTTGATGCTCGATATAGCCTTGATATTTAATGGCGATTTCTACTTGTTCTACCGCTTCTTTATCTTCCATTGCCGGTTGATATGGCGTTAAGGAAGTCAAAATATCGTAAGTCATTTCTGGGCGGCGTAATAAATCTTCACCACTGGCTTCACGCACTAATGGACTATTCAATACTTTATTGGCTTCTTCTAGGTATTCAGAACGTGGATGCAACCAAATACTGCGTAAGCGTTGACGCTCTTGCTCGATATTTTCCATTTTTTGGTTAAAACGAGCCCAGCGTGCGTCATCAATTAATCCTAATTCATGGGCAATTGGCGTTAAACGAATATCGGCATTATCTTCACGCAATAACAAACGGTATTCCGCACGAGAAGTAAACACACGATAAGGTTCTTTTGTTCCTAATGTACAGAGGTCATCCACCAATACACCGGTGTAAGCTTGATCACGGCGCGGAAACCAGGCTTCTTTCTCTTGTACATAAAGACCTGCATTAATCCCAGCCAATAAGCCTTGTGCTGCTGCTTCTTCATAACCGGTCGTACCATTAATTTGACCGGCAAAGAATAAACCTTGAATGGATTTGGTTTCTAAGGTGGGTTTTAAATCACGTGGATCAAAATAATCATATTCAATGGCATAACCCGGTTTCACAATGCGGGCATTTTCCAACCCTTTCATGGAATTGACGATACCCATTTGCACGTCAAAAGGTAAACTGGTTGAAATCCCATTCGGATACACTTCATTGCTGGTTAAGCCTTCTGGTTCTAAATAAATTTGGTGCGAATTACGATCCGCAAAGCGCATTACTTTATCTTCGATCGATGGGCAATAACGTGGCCCGATCCCTTCAATGACACCGGTATACATCGGGCTACGATCCAAGTTATTACGGATCACATCATGGGTTTGTTCGTTGGTGTGAGTGATATAACAAGGAATTTGTTGCGGGTGATCAGAAACGGATCCCATAAAAGAGAACACCGGCAATACTGCATCACCATGTTGTTTAGCTAAGACTTCAAAATTGATCGTACGTGCATCAATACGTGGCGGGGTTCCGGTTTTTAAGCGATCCACACGTAAACCAAGATCTCTTAAACGATGAGAGAGGGTTACCGAAGCCGGATCACCTGCACGTCCTCCTTCATAATTTTGTAAACCAATATGGATCTTACCGGCTAAGAAGGTGCCGGCGGTTAGGATCACAGATTTTGCATGAAACGTAAGCCCCATTTTCGTTGTAACACCGGTTACACGATCTTGTTCGATCAAAATATCCGTGGCTTCTTGTTGGAAAATATCTAAATTCGGTTGATTTTCAAGGGCAATTCTGACGGCTTGACGATATAACACACGATCCGCTTGCGCACGTGTTGCGCGTACGGCCGGGCCTTTACTGCTGTTTAATGTACGAAATTGAATACCGGCTTTATCGGCGGCATGCGCCATTAATCCGCCCATGGCATCCACTTCTTTTACTAAATGCCCTTTGCCAATTCCCCCAATCGCCGGGTTACAAGACATTTGTCCGAGAGTATCTACATTATGAGTAAGTAATAGGGTTTTTAATCCCATACGTGCAGGTGCCAATGCGGCTTCTGTTCCTGCATGACCGCCACCGATCACGATGACATCATAGGTTTCAGTGTAAAACATGATTATGAATGATCTCTATTTTAAATGAGGTACGGATCTGTTGATCCTTGAAAAAATTGGTCGCTATTTTACTGAAAATCTTAGGTGGTTAAAAGATGCGTTTCAGTGAAAGAAAAAAGAGGGATCGGGAGAAGGATCTTCTCTAATAAGAAATAAGATCTTTATATAGAGATCTTTTATTATTACTATTATAAGGATCATCAAAACCGTTGAATAAGATCGTTTTTACGTTGTAAATGAAACACATAGATCATTTTCAAACGTGTTAAGATCTTCCCGATCGATACCGTTAATTCTTGTGTATAACTTCCTTATTTATCCACAGGTTGATTAGTATCATAATTTATTCATCACATAAAAACAGATTTTTAACAATAATCAACGAAGTTATCCACATGCTGTTTGCTTTTTTATTGATTAAATATTATGCGTAAAATTAGGTAACCAGTCTTCTGCGCACTGTTCTTGATCAGATACTGTTAAGACATCAATGCGTAAAGCATCGGTTATTTTGACCGCACTTTTTGCCAACAAACTTTGTTCTACTTTGTCCACGGCAAGGCAAAAGGTATCGTAATCAGAATTTCCTAAACCGATCACCGCAAATCTTAAGTGAGAAAGATCGTTATCACTTGCATCTAGAGCTTCAAATAACGGTTTGAGGTTATCCGGTAATTCGCCTGCGCCATGAGTGGAAGTTACCACTAGCCATAATTTTTCATTGATTACGTCATTTAATGCCGGGCCGTGGTGCAATTCAGTACTGAAACCCTGTTGTTGTAATCGGCTTTCTACGTGTTCGGCAACATATTCGGCACCGCCTAAAGTGCTGCCGGTAATTAAGCAAATGTGAGGTTGCATTTTTTCTCCCAAAAAAGAAGGCTTAGATTAACTAAGCCTTGGTTTAATAAAGAATCATTAGATACTGTCAGTGATGCCTAAAAGTGAGCGTAAACGTTCTTGAATATTTTGATGTTCGCTTCTTAATTGTTCGTTTTCGCTGCGTAACGCATCGTTTTCTTGTTGTGATCTGCCGTTTTTTTCTTTTAATTCATCCACTTCGAGTTGAAGGAGTTGAATGGTTTCAACGGCTTGTTTAATTTTGTTTTCTAACTGATCTAAAACTTCTAATGACATAGTGATTTCCTCTAAAAAATGGATAAAAAGTAGAGGTATTCTACCGACTTAATTGATTTTATTAAAGCAAAGAATCGCATTATCTGTTAATTCATGGGGGTTAGTCGTCCTCCGTAAAAGAAATTTTCTTAAAAATTCGCCATGAAGCAGAAAAAACCTTGAGAAAACTGACCGCACTTTTGAGTTGATGAAGACGTCAGGTTGTCTAGGGAAGACGCATCACATGGAAATCTAGCAGTCTTCACGGCTAGATTGTTATTTTTATTCTTTTTTATTAGAATATTGAGACAATTACTAAGGTTATTTCAGGAATCAATTATGGCGAATTGGAACGGACGATACATTAGCCCTTATGCAGAACATGGCAAAAAAAGCGAACAAGTGAAAAAAATTACGGTTTCCATTCCAATTAAAGTGCTTGAAATTTTGACAAATGAACGCACTCGTCGTCAAATTCGTAATTTACGCCACGCAACAAACAGTGAATTGCTTTGTGAAGCTTTTTTGCACGCCTTTACCGGTCAGCCTTTGCCAACAGATGAAGATTTGCTCAAAGAGCGCAGCGATGAAATTCCTGAAGAAGCGAAAGTAATTATGCGTGAGTTAGGTATTGATCCGACCAAATGGGAATATTAATTTCTCATTTCTCTCTTTGCTCTCTTCTTTTCTGTTATGATAGAACCATGATTTTTAGTTAATGTTCTATTATGCGAGTACCTAGAATTTATCATCCTACATCGTTGAATCATCTTACTTTTTGCACTTTGTCTGAAGACGGTGCCAACCATGTGGGACGTGTTTTGCGTATGCAGCCCGGTGAACACCTTGAACTTTTTGATGGCAGTAACCAGACATACCAAGCGATGATTACACAGGTGAGTAAAAAAAGCGTCGATGTAGAAATTTTAAGCCAGCAATTTGACGATCGGGAAAGCCCATTGTTTATTCACCTTGGGCAAGTGATTTCGCGTGGTGAGCGCATGGAATTTACCATTCAAAAATCCGTTGAATTAGGCGTGAACGTGATTACACCGCTGTGGTCGGAACGTTGTGGCGTGAAATTAGACGGTGATCGTATGGATAAAAAAATCCAACAATGGCAAAAAATCGCCATTGCGGCGTGTGAACAATGTGGCCGGAATAAAATTCCGGAAATTCGCCCATTAATGAAATTACAACAATGGTGTGCCGAACAAGATGGCGCACTGAAATTAAATCTTCATCCGAGAGCAACACATTCCATTCGCACATTGCCAAAGATACCTACTGCCGGCGTGCGCTTATTAATTGGTTCTGAAGGCGGCTTATCAGCGCAAGAAATCGCACAAACCGAACAACAAGGTTTTGTGGAAGTGTTATTAGGAAAACGTGTATTACGCACCGAAACGGCAGCAATGGCAGCAATAACCGCGTTGCAAGTCTGTTTTGGTGATTTGGGGGAAACATTATGATGGATTTACAAGATCATTTGCTCATTGCTATGCCAAATTTAGAGGACAGTTATTTTTATCGGACAGTCATTTATATTTGTGAACATAATGAAAAAGGGTCTATGGGATTGGTGATTAATCAGCCCACTGACTTAACCATTGCAGAACTGAGTGCAAAAATGAATTTCATGATGGTAACCGACCGCACTTATAACAATAAATTGGTGCTTGCCGGTGGGCCGGTGAACGTTGATCGCGGTTTCATTTTGCATACGCCTGTTCCAAAAGTATTTAATCACAGTTATAAGGTGAATGATAATCTTGTGCTAACAACGTCTGCCGATGTAGTAGATACATTTGGCACCTTTGAAGAACCGGAAAAATATTTGGTTGCTTTAGGTTGTGCCAGTTGGGAAGCTAATCAGTTGGAGCAAGAAATTGCCCATGATTCTTGGCTGGTCGTGCCGGCGACGGAACAAATTTTGTTTGATTTGCCATGCGATCAACGCTGGTTTGCTGCCAATCAATTGCTTGGCATTGATACGCATAATTTTGTCGGTCAAGTAGGACATTGTTAATGGGAATGACGGTTTTAGCCTTTGATTTCGGCACAAAAAGCATTGGCTGTGCAGTGGGGCAAAGCATCACCGGCACAGCGCAGTCATTGCCGGCATTTAAAGCGCAAGACGGCATTCCTGATTGGGACGCTATCGGTAACGTCATCAAAGAATGGCAGCCGGCACGATTAGTCGTTGGTTTGCCGCTGAATATGGATGGCACCGAACAAGAACTGACCTTACGCGCTAAAAAATTTGCTAATCGCTTGAGCGGACGCTTTAATTTACCGGTGGAATTACAGGATGAACGCCTCACAACCACGGAAGCCCGCAGTGAAATTTTCAGCCGCGGCGGTTATCGAGCTTTAAATAAAAGCAAAGTGGATGGCATTTCCGCCTGCTTAATTTTAGAAAGTTGGTTTGAGCAACACAGCGAATAACTGCGTTGAAAACACATAAAAAAGCCATTTAGCATTTACTAAATGGCTTTTGTTTTTAGCATATTTGTAGCTTATTGTTTAGCCACAATTTTGCCGTCAACATAATCCACGCTAATCGGTTTTTCCGGTAGCAAACTGCCGGAAAGGATTTGTTGCGCTAACGGGTTCTCAATTTCTTGCTGAATCGCACGTTTTAACGGACGTGCGCCGTAAATCGGGTCATAGCCGATTTCGCTAATGAAATTGAGGGTGTTGTCCGTAAAGTGCAACACATAGCCACGGCTTTCCATGCGGTTGATTAAGCGTTTTAACTGAATTTCCGCAATGGCGCGAATGTTGTCTTTATTCAACGGATGGAACACGACGGTTTCATCAATCCGGTTAATAAATTCCGGACGGAAATGTTGGCTCACCACGGACATTACCAAGGCTTTCATTTCATCGTAGCTTTCGGTTTGATTACCTTGAATCAAATCGGAACCTAAGTTAGAGGTCATGATCACTACCGTATTGCGGAAATCCACGGTTCTGCCTTGTCCGTCGGTTAAACGACCGTCATCCAGCACTTGCAACAAGATGTTGAACACATCATTGTGTGCTTTTTCCACTTCGTCGAGCAAAATCACAGAATACGGACGGCGACGTACGGCTTCGGTTAAATAACCGCCTTCTTCATAGCCCACATAGCCCGGAGGTGCACCGACCAAGCGAGACACGCTGTGTTTTTCCATAAATTCAGACATATCAATACGCACCATGGCATCTTCGCTATCAAACAAGAATTTTGCCAAGGTTTTACACAATTCGGTTTTACCCACACCGGTTGGCCCTAAGAACAAGAAGGAGCCAATCGGACGATTCGGATCGGAAAGACCGGCACGGCTACGACGAATGGCGTTCGCCACGGCGTCCACGGCTTCGTTTTGCCCAATAACCCGTTTATGCAATTCTTCTTCCATGCGCAAGAGTTTTTCTTTTTCGCCTTCCATCATTTTGGAGACCGGAATGCCGGTGGCTCGGGAAAGCACTTCGGCAATTTCCTCGTCGGTAACACGATAGCGTAATAGGCTCATTTCTTTGCCTTCCGCACCTTCTGCTGCCGCTAATTGTTTTTCCAATTCCGGAATTTTACCGTATTGCAATTCGGACATTTTGTTCAAATCACCGGCACGACGGGCTTGTTCCATTTGGGTGCGGGCGTTTTCCAATTCCGCTTTAATGTGTTGCGCACCGGAAAGCGCCGCTTTTTCGGATTTCCACACCTCTTCTAATTCAGCATATTCCCGCTCTTTTTCCGCCAATTCTTTTTCTAACATTTCCAAGCGTTTGCGGCTGGCATCGTCATCTTCTTTTTGTAACGCCTGTTGTTCCAATTTGAGTTGGATAATACGGCGATCTAAGCGATCTAACGGCTGTGGTTTGGAGTCAATTTCCATCCGAATGCTGGAAGCCGCTTCATCGATTAAGTCGATGGCTTTATCCGGCAACTGACGATCGGAAATGTAACGATGGGACAAGGTTGCCGCCGCCACAATAGCCGGGTCAGTAATTTGTACATGGTGGTGGATTTCATAACGCTCTTTTAAACCACGTAAAATAGCAATGGTATCTTCCACGCTCGGTTCATCCACAAACACTTTTTGGAAACGACGTTCAAGTGCGGCGTCTTTTTCAATGTATTGGCGATATTCGTCTAACGTAGTCGCGCCCACACAGTGCAATTCACCGCGTGCCAAACTTGGTTTTAACAAGTTGCCCGCATCCATGGCGCCATCGGTTTTACCCGCACCGACCATGGTGTGAATTTCATCAATAAATAAAATTACACGGCCTTCTTCTTTGGCGAGTTCATTTAACACGGCTTTTAAGCGTTCTTCAAATTCACCGCGATATTTTGCGCCGGCGATTAACGCGCCCATATCAAGGGAAAGCACGCGTTTATTTTTCAAGCCTTCCGGCACTTCGCCGTTCACAATACGTTGTGCCAACCCTTCCACAATGGCGGTTTTTCCCACGCCCGGTTCACCGATAAGCACAGGGTTATTTTTGGTGCGGCGTTGCAACACTTGAATGGTGCGGCGGATTTCTTCATCACGCCCAATCACTGGATCCAGCTTCCCGCTTTCCGCGCGGGCAGTTAAGTCGATAGTATATTTTTCTAAGGCTTGGCGGCTTTCTTCCGCATTTTGGTCATTCACGTTTTGTCCTCCACGAATATGATCGATGGCTTGTAAAATTTGTTCTTTTTTCGCACCGCACTTTTTCAGTATCTCGCTGACGGTGCCTTTTTCTTCCAAGGCAGCAAGTAAAAAGAGTTCGGAGGAAATAAATTTATCTTTCCGTTGTTGCGCCAATTTGTCGCATAAATTCAACAGGTTAAGTAATTGACGGGAAAGTTGCACATCACCGCCATTGCCGGACACTTGCGGAAGTTTGGCAAGTTCATTGTTGAGTTCGTTACGCAATACGGCAACGTTTACGCCGCTTGCGGTTAAAATTGGCGCCACTGAGCCGTCTTGTTGATTTAACAAGGCGCTTAATAAATGCACCGGTTCAATAAATTGATTATCCTTGCCAATCGCTAAAGATTGCGCTTCAGCAATGGCTTGTTGGAATTTAGTGGTAAATTTTTCAATATTCATAAGTATTCCTTCTTCGTTCCATGAATGTTCTGTTGAACATTTGTTCGCCAAATTTAAATAAGATCGTTTTGAGTAATTTCAAGAGAAAAAATGAAAAATTTAGTTTTACTGATTCATTCGTAGAAATTTGATAGGTGTAATTTATTAAAAAAACACACCGCACTTTGGTGCCGAATGGGGAATCCCTTTGGAGCAGGCTAGCTTATTTCTTATTTTGCCGAACTTGTGGTTTGGCGCGATGACTTGGGCGGGATTTTATTTGAGGAATATAGCATCCTCATTTACTAATGGTAATCGAGAGTCTTATAAAGGTGGAGATATTGTCAAAAGTGCGGTCAATTTTCTTAAAAAATTGGCCAACGGAATAACCAAATCGTTGCGCATCCATTGTGACTCTCCTGTTTTAAGCAGTAGAAAATTAAATACTTTCTCGCCAATTTTGAATAATCAGCCCCGGTACCATATTAAATGCTTTATCGCTTGTTACTAGCGTACAATTCTCAGTAAGGGCGTGTGCGGCTATCATGAGATCCAACGTTCCCATAATAAAGCCTTGCTTCTCCATTTGCGCTCTTAACTTACCATGACAACGTGCAACGGAATAATGCCAATCATAAATGGTCACGGCCTCTAAAAACGGAAGCATGATTTGATTTAATTTAGTGCTTTGACGTTTTTCTAACCCATAAATAATTTCTGCCGCCGTAATCCCTGAAATACAAATATTATTGGGTGAAATTGATTTAAGGTGTCTAAGTACACCGATATCTTTGCGTACAATATCACTCACAGTATTTGTATCAAGCATATACATCATAAGGGAATTCCATCAAAAATATCACGAGAAAAAACCTCCTGATTACGTTCTTCCGAAGTGAGAAAATCGTGACTATTCATTTTATCTAAGCTATCTAAGGCCGCCCACATTTTATCCCACAAGGCCTGTTGTTTTGATCGCATTGATAAAACAACATCCCCATTCGGTTCTTTTCGTACATAAATTTTTTTCGCATCAAATTCAAAATCAACAGGTAATCTTACGGCTTGACTTCGCCCATTTTTAAAAAGACTGGCAATACGCTCTTCCATAATTCCCTCCAGGCAGTTGATGTTATATGCCTTAGCATAGGTTTTATTTGTTTGTAGTGCAAGTCCTTTTATATAAACCTTAATAAGGCTGTGCGATTAAATAGTCTAAAACCAGTATAAAAAGGGATGTTACTCACCTCCCTTTTGTACTTACCATCCTACTGATCAATTTGAAGTTCAACCTTTCGTATTACCGGTTTTTTGGGTGTTACATACCACACACTCTTGCGGATTCTTACCCGGTTTCACTTTAAATGCTTCAATCCCTTTGGAACAGGGCGGGGTCTTTCGACCTCTGAACACCGCCTCAATTATGGCTTCTAGCGGTCTCAATCCCTTTAGAACAGGGCAAGGTCTTTCGACTAACCTCGGTGAGTTAAGGGCAGTAACAAGCAAGTTTCAATCCCTTTAGAACAGGGCGGGGTCTTTCGAC
>NZ_KE952605.1:119719-120008 GCF_000466335.1 Aggregatibacter sp. oral taxon 458 str. W10330
CAATCCCTTTAGAACAGGGCGGGGTCTTTCGACGATAGCGAAACTGGTTGTGATTGGTTTAATGAGTCTCAATCCCTTTAGAACAGGGCAGGGTCTTTCGACGTTCTTAGTATCTATCAAAGAAAGACAACAAGATCTCAATCCCTTTAGAACAGGGCAGGGTCTTTCGACTGCAGGGGTGGTTTGGTGCCTTGCTGGATAAGGTTTGAGAAGATCGCTTCCCAATTTTTTCCCTCATACGAAAAGTAAGGTATAGATTTGATTAAATATTGAACGATTTTATCCATTT
>NZ_KE952605.1:120108-124660 GCF_000466335.1 Aggregatibacter sp. oral taxon 458 str. W10330
TAAATATTGAACGATTTTATCCATTTTCTTTTTTTATCTTTGTTACAAGTGCGGTGATAAAAAACGACGTTTTTTATATGACTTTTGCACGCAATTTTACCTCAGTTTCTTCACATTTTCACCTCTGTTATAACGTTAAACTGATGGGTAATGCTGTCCAAATAATGCCTTGGGGCAGGCTCGCTTTTCCTAAGCGCCATTGAGAGCAGTTATGGGGTAAGGGATAAATTCGGAGATCATCTTCTTTTTTATGGAAAATCTGCATAACCTCCGTTAAGCACTGTGTTAACAATTTTTCTGAACCTTCAAATAAGAAAATACTGTATTGAATCGGGGTGGCATATTTGGTCATGCGGCGATGAATACGCTGGAGACGTTTGGGGTCGGCAATGTCGTAACCAATAAGGTATTGCATATTTTTCTCCTAAAATTGGAAAATCACATCTTGCAGCATAGTTTGTTGATTAAAATAATAGCGTCCTAGCAAGCCTTGCCATTGTTTTTCATTGAGGTCGGAAAAGGTTTGCCATTCACTTTCACGGCGTTGTGGTGAGCTGATAAAATCAGCTTGTTTAATCAGATTAACAATGTCTAAACTGTTCTCTGTGAGCATTTTTCGCCAATTTCCGACCGCACTTTCATAGCTTTTATAAAATTGTACACGCCCTGCTTTCCCTAAAAAGCAGCCTTCTTGTGTGGTAGAAAAAGACTCTTCGCGTAAAATGTTTTGGCGAAATAAGCCTAAACACCAGTTATCAATTAAAGGGCGTAACGGTTCAATGAGATCACAGGCAAGGGATTCTCGACCAAAATCGAGGGCGTGATAAAAGCCGATATATGGATCAAGCCCTGCGCCATAGGCTGCGAGTACGGCTTCTGAATGGATGAGTGTGTAGGTGAGGGATAAGACGGCATTGAACGGATCCCGTGGTGGACGGCGGTTTCTGCCTTGAAAGCGTAATGCCGGAGGAAGATAAAGACTTAATGCGGTGAAATAAACGGAGGCGGCTCTGCCTTCAATGCCACGCAATGAGGCGAGGGTGGTTTGCTCGTTGATTTTGCCGATGAGTTGATCCAATTCGCCGGCTTTTTCTGCCAATTGGCTTTTTTTATCCGCACGGGCATGACTTGCCTGCCAAAGCCAATTTTTTTGTGTGACTAATTTGAGTTGCATGAGTTTTTTCGCAAACGCTAAACAGAAAGGTTCATTTTTTGCCAGTTCATATTGGTTTAAACGGCGGATGGCATCATTGTGTGGTTGAGCCAAAAAGAGTGTGGGGGTATTTTTTCTGCCGGAAAGAAAAATAATGCCAATGCCCTTTTCTCCCAATTTTGCCAACAATGAGGCTTGTACGGTGACATCGCTTTTTAAATAAATGCGTTCTATTGGCGCAAGGGGAATGGTGCCGATGCGTTCACCATTTTCATAACACACAAGGGCTTCGCCACTTAATTTGATTTCAGTGCCTTTTCTATCAATATATAAGCTCGACATAATGCCTCCTAAACAAGTAAAAATGGGGAATTTGATTGCAATGTGGCTTTGCCGAATAACAAAGGCTCGATGCTATTTGGAATTCTAAAAATAAATACGCGATCGTCAGAGGCGTCAATTAATGCATTTACGTCTTGTTGGAATGCAATCATTTCATGTTCTGTTAGCCAACATTCATAGAAAGATTTTTGTCCTCCAATGGCATAGGCCTCGACGTGTTTATGCATTTGATAAAGCCGATGAGAATCAGCAATATCGTAGGCGATCAGGTAGCGACTCCGACGAGTATCCATAACCCTTCTCCGATTTTAGAATGGAATAATATGCTTACAGCAATTTGGGCAAGCCTGGAATCCAAGCATTTCTAATAGGTTTTCCGAAATATTAAACCCTTCTTTTTCAAAATGCTGAAAATGAAATGCGAGAATACGGGCACAGATTCTTCTTTTTTGTTCATATACTTTCTGCATAGATTCACGTTCCTCTTTAGAAAGTTCAGAATCTTCTTTAGTACTCAACCATGAGCGACGGGAAAATGAATCTGAAATCTGTTCTTTTTCAATGAAATTATTAAAAATATCAATGAGTTCATTGATTTCATCAACAAACTGTTCAACGGTGATGTTTATACACTCCACACCGCTATTTTCACGGATTTCCGGTAAAATATGATTTTCTAGCAATACATCAAGCTCTTCGCTTAAGTTAAATTTCTCTTTTAACTTACGTGCGAAAGCTTTCGGTTCAATAAGACCGGCTTTATTACCATAACGATCCTTATTATCAATAAAAAATTGGCGATATTCCTTGCATAGAGAAGGCTCAAGAGAATATGGAATTCTGATGTTATTGAATTCTTTTGTTAAATTCGGGCAATGACGATCCGCATGATATGCAGGCATACTAAGTTTATACACCCAGTTATTTTCTTTGCGTTTGATTTGTTTAAAAATCACATTCTTATTAATATTAGAAATATTGCGAAATAAATGATCGCTGATAATAAGCATCTCACGCTCATTTTTTGCAAAATAGCTAAGATCAAGATCGAATAGATCGAGTTTGTAACTTGAGAAAAACCCTGTTTTTTCAATCATAGGAACATCAATATCTAACTTACAGATAATATTTTTATAATAATTATGTTTCGTGATATAGAACATTTTTATTTCCACCTTTCGTGTTTCAATAATTGATTAAATAATAAATTATCTTGAGTGTTAAATATTGAGATACAAATTTGTATTCAAGCTAATGCTTAATACAAACTTTCTCCAGCATTGTACGAAAACGAGTTGAAAACTCATTGTGAGTTGATGATATTGAGTTATATAAATAATAGGTTTCAATGTCGTAACCAAACCCTTCAGGCGCAGGTGAAGACAGTTCCTCATCATCAATATAACGTGCATACTCAGCATTTAATTTCTTGCGTAAAGCTTCTAAGTTATGAATCCATTTCTTACCATTTTTCATAAAATAGCGGCCGTTATAAGCACGTTCATCTCTTACTTCAACAAAACCTGCAGCAATAGCGTTCATTTCACTTTCAGTATAGGAAGGATTAAATGTTGCTTGTGTTGCTTTATGATGCATTCTTAAGTTCAACATATTTCCTCCTTACTTATTCTTTATGAATACATCATAAATGAAAAAATAATGTAAAAAATAAAATGCAAATTTGTATATCAAAAGAATTAATCAGTGATTTTATTTAGATGGGATTATTTATTTTAAATTGAGCGATAAGAATAGATAAATAAAATATGTATTTGGGAAATACATATTTGTAAAAAACCGCTAAAAGTGCGGTTGATTTTAGGCGCGTTTTAGTCCCTTTAGAACAGGGCGGGGTCTTTCGACTAAGTATGTAATTGGTACCGGCACAGATAGCGATGGGTTTCAATCCCTTTGGAGCAGGGCGGGGTCTTTCGACAGAAGCAATTAAGCAAAAACCTGAATTATCGAAAATGCTTGATAATGTTGCTCTACATAAGGATATGTAAGCAAAAGGCATACCTTAATCGCTACGGAAAATGGCAAGACCTATCCTATCTTTGGTGTATCTGTTACAGCAGAAGAAATTTAATCAAAAAAATTGCCCTGGCATATTTGCTAGGGCAATTTTTTGCTTCTTCTAGTCTTTCAAAATTGATTCAACGATATCTTGTACTTCAGATAAAATATAGTCAGGCACAGATTCAACTTTTTTTGCATTTCTATTTCTAAAATCAATCATTCGAGTTTGGTATGCAACAATAACACCTTGAGTTTGACAGCCAGTTCCATTTAATGTTACTGCAAAGCCGTTATCTCTAGCAAGAGCTGCATTTCCTTGTGTGATAGGGGCAATCATCATAAATCCTAGTTTGTGAAATTCGCTATTGCTTAATACTAAAGCAGGACGTCTTTCCCCTTGTAGTTCATTCCCTACAACTGGATTCAAGCAAACGGTAATAATGTCCCCTCTTTTAAATGTAGATCCTGCCATT
This sequence comes from Aggregatibacter sp. oral taxon 458 str. W10330, assembly GCF_000466335.1. NCBI lineage: Bacteria > Pseudomonadati > Pseudomonadota > Gammaproteobacteria > Pasteurellales > Pasteurellaceae > Aggregatibacter > Aggregatibacter sp. oral taxon 458. Next base: position 124,096 of record NZ_KE952605.1, read on the forward strand.
AAATTTCATTTCCTGTTGGCGTGAGTGAATCCCACTCTTCAACGGTGGGTAATTGTTTAAATGAAGTCATTGCAAGACGTTCATTTAAGGTTAATCGTCTTTTTTTATTTGGATTATTAGGAATAATCACCACTTTAATTGTATTGTTGTTAATTTTTTCTAATTCTAAAAAATCTCCTATATTTAAATTCATAACATTAGTAAAATCTTTTGGTAAACGGATTGCTTTACTATTGCCCCATTGTTTCACTTGTAGTCTCATATTCATAGTTCATATAGCTGACAAAACTCTTATCTCTTACTGCACCAAAAGATAAGCCAAGATTCAGCATCTCCTCATCTCATAATGTTAATTTCCTCATAAGTATCATTTAATGATACAATTCTAGTGTATAACCTTGTTTATTCTTATGTCAAATAAAAAAATAGCCCTGGCGTATCCGCCAGGGCTATTTTTTAGTCTCTCCCTTTCGAGCAGGGCGATGTCTTTCGACCCAATGTTAAAGCCCATTGTGGAAGCTATCCGTACGCCTCAATCCCTTTAGAACAGGGCAGGGTCTTTCGA
>NZ_KE952605.1:124760-125408 GCF_000466335.1 Aggregatibacter sp. oral taxon 458 str. W10330
AATCCCTTTAGAACAGGGCAGGGTCTTTCGACTGATCCACGCGAATTACAAGGACGCTTTTATGCATCTCAATCCCTTTAGAACAGGGCGGGGTCTTTCGACGGAGTGGTTAGAACGTCAAGCAGATTCTCTAAATAGGTCTCAATCCCTTTGGAACAGGGCGGGGTCTTTCGACACTTGTGAAGGGAGCTGTTGCTCTCGGTTCTGGGTCTCAATCCCTTTGGAACAGGGCGGGGTCTTTCGACTCAGGCATTTTTGGTTAGTAAGACTTTTGGCGAAGTCTCAATCCCTTTGGAACAGGGCGGGGTCTTTCGACATCAATCGAATCAGCTTCTCGCACTACAGTTGCGTCTCAATCCCTTTGGAACAGGGCGGGGTCTTTCGACAAAGCAGTAGAAAGACGCTTAGATGAAGGCTATCAGTCTCAATCCCTTTGGAACAGGGCGGGGTCTTTCGACCGTAGACTTGACGAAGGTCATCAGAAACTTAAGACGTCTCAATCCCTTTGGAACAGGGCGGGGTCTTTCGACTGCAAGGGTGGTTTGGAGCCTTGGTGGATAAGGCTTGAGAAGATCGCTTCCCAACTTTTTCCCTTATGCGAAAAGTAAGGTATGGATTTGATTAAATATTGAACGATTTTATCCATTT
>NZ_KE952605.1:125508-125955 GCF_000466335.1 Aggregatibacter sp. oral taxon 458 str. W10330
CAATCCCTTTGGAACAGGGCGGGGTCTTTCGACCAAAACTGTTGCAACTAAAACCAAAGCTGAACAACCGTCTCAATCCCTTTGGAACAGGGCGGGGTCTTTCGACAATATGTGTCTAAATTAGACGCTTTAGATACTTTAGTCTCAATCCCTTTGGAACAGGGCGGGGTCTTTCGACATGCAAAATGCGCAGGAGGTGAATGCGTTGAAGTCTCAATCCCTTTGGAACAGGGCGGGGTCTTTCGACGAAAAACTAAAAGCTCTTGATGAGTTATTAGGTAGTCTCAATCCCTTTGGAACAGGGCGGGGTCTTTCGACAAGCAAAAGTTCTTGTATGTCTGACCAATTAGTCTCAATCCCTTTGGAACAGGGCGGGGTCTTTCGACTAAGCCCGGGGATTTCACACCTCACTTAAAGTCTCAATCCCTTTGGAACAGGGCGGGGTCT
>NZ_KE952605.1:126055-140998 GCF_000466335.1 Aggregatibacter sp. oral taxon 458 str. W10330
TAAATATTGAACGATTTTATCCATTTTCTTTTTTATCTTTGTTATAAGTGCGGTGATAAAAAACGATGTTTTTTTATATGATTTTTGCGCACTATTTTACCTCAGTTTCTTCACCTTTTCACCTCTGTTATAGGGTAAATTCATTGTTAATGCTGTCCGGATAATGCCTTGGGGTTGGCTAGCTTTTCCTAAGTGCCATTGGATGTGATTTGTTGTGTGATGTTATAGACAATTTATAGAAAAGAAAACCGCCACAAGGGCGGTTGATTTTAGATGAGTTTTAGTCGTTTAAGATCGGATTCTATTTTCGATATATCAATATTATCTAAGTGAATATTGAGTTCGTAATTGCCCGTTTTTCGGTTAGAAAATGGAATATAATCGCTCTTTGCCCCCTTTCCTAAAGAAAAATTTGCCATGACTTTTTTGTTAATATCGGTACGAGATTCCGATAAAACATTTTTTAAATCGTTGTTAGCACCTTTCAAGCGATTCTCCATTTCAACATCATTTTTCATTTGGCTATAAATGTTCAAATAAGTCTCTATGGTTCGAGCTTCTTCACGATTCCCGGTTCCAACGTTCCAGCCCTGCTTTTTCGCAATAACAAGACTTAAGAACAAGGCATAGCCTCTTGGTGCAAGTTTGATTGTTTTTGAACCGAATGTAACAAGGCAATCTTCCATGGGTGAAAGAAATGTGAGTAAAGGTGCTTCTAACAACGCCTGTGCATTTTTTACTGAATCACTATAAGAAATGGCTTGTTGTTTGAGATCTTCAGGCACACCTAAACCTAAACGAACCCAAGGGATTTCAGCTAACATCACTTTGCCATCTTTCGCATCAATTTGTGTACCATCACTTTTATTGATTAAATGTGAATAAGGTTTTGGATAATAAAAACTGGGTAAGTTTTCATATTGAGCATCTACTAAAACATGTGAAAGAGAGTCTTGTTCACGCCCATAAAGCGAAAGTGCATATCCCATGAAAAAGCCCATGGTTTTACGTCCGCCGGCGATGGAAACGTGTAATTGCATATCTTCATCTTGGCATAAATTACCCACTAATTGCACAATGCTATTGGCGGCCTGTTCATTTTCTTCCGGCGTACGAATATCCGGTAAATTTTGACCGCACTTATCTGTGATGATGTGGATGCAGCTTTCATCAAAATGAATTGAAGAAAAACCGTATTGCTCACCGTAATCTTCAATAAATTCTTGCAGAGCCCCTTTGCGTTCTTTTCGCCCGCCTTCAATCCCTAACAAGGTTTCTAGTAGTTTATTTTTGCCTTGTTCAGTGGTAATGACTTGAATTTCAGTAGGAACAAAATTTTTCTCTGTGACAAGTGCATAGAGCGTTTCAGTCACAACGGCAGGGGACATGCCGGTGACGGAAAGGAGGATTTTACGTTTTTGATTCATTATGCTTTTCCTATCCAATTTGAGATTTTTTCTCTTAATCGTTGCAGATCTTTACCTTGAATAATTTCAATATGTAATTCTTTTGCTCGATTCTTTACAGATTCCGGTACTTCAAAATAACTGACTAAACATTTTTTAGTCATTAAGCCGCCATAATTCTTTAATGCTTCCAGTTTATATAAAATCTCTTCTGATTTTATGCCGCCTTCTTTGTTCATCAGTTGTGTTTTACACTCAATGATATGCAGACGATTTTTTGCCATAAATGCGATATCAAATTCATTTTGATTACCTTGGTTTTTTAAGGCATATTGGTGCTTATTCTGATCGTATGAGGAATTCCCAACCTCTAAACTTAATGCTTTATCTTGAATCGATTTGATATTCTCAATGGCTTTATAGGTTATTTCTTCAAGCCATACGCCATTTAATAAATCTTTGTGTACTGTATCTCTAAAATCTATTCTATGACGATCAAAATCTAATAAATTTTTGTGGTGTAGCTCTTCTAGTAATGAAACTAGCGATTCATCATCATGATTCGTGAATTTCACTTTAAAACCATTCTTTTGGGATTCAGAAGCATAATAATTAAGTCCTGGAATACTATCTTTATATTTATCATATTGCTTGATAAACGGTTCCAAATTGGTAATTAATTGCTCAGAAGCTAATGGCTGTTTAGTGGATTTGTAAACCATGCCATAAGCAGAAAGATAGGTTTTTAGATCAATCTGGCAATTGAGCATTTTGTTAGGAATGCTTTGTCCTTTTTCATCACGGCTAATAAATAGGATTTGATTATTATCACTATCTACATAAAAAATGGGTTTTCCGCCCATAGCAAAGGTGTTCTGCGCCACAATTGCCATTAATTTTGTACCACCGGTTACATTAAGTGCGATATCTTTCCCATCAAATTGATCTATTAGCTCAATAAAACAATTTTCCATTTCTTGGAAATCATAAATATTTTCAATACGAACTAATGTGACTTTTATGTTTTTTTCTTTAAAAACTTTTTCTAATGCCTCTGCATTACTTTTCATTTTATCGGATACTAAAAAAACTGCTTCTTTCGGTTTAAAATCAGGATCTAAAATAGGTAATAATGAGGGCGCAGCTTGATCTGAAATCAAACAAAAATGTACATCATATTTAGATTGCATAATGTTTCCTTATCGTTTTTCAATATGAAATGCCTGCAACAAGCAACCTTGTTCCACAAGTTGCTGTGCAGTGAGTTCTGTTCCGCGTTGTTCCGGTTTAACGTTAACGGATAAAAAATAAAAGGTGGCTCCTTTCTCACAAACTTGGCTTGCAAGATGAACCGGTAGCGTCCCAATGACCACATCATTAGGTTGAATTTGGTTAGTATCCAAGTGGGTTGTCCAGTGATCAATATGAATAGATTGCGTTTTTATCCATTCAATCGCACCAGGGTGACGAGAAACAAACCAAACAGCCATAACAATCCTTATCTAATAAAAACAAACTGTATTATTATATTTTTCATCGCTAATGTTCAGAATTACAAATTTGTAATCCGATATTTGCCTAAGCCAAACGTAGCGTTTTTTCCGCAATGTAGCCATTGACCGAGATAAAGTAATTTAGCTAATTCCGGGGATAAATTTTTGAATTGCCATTCACCGATGACCCCTCCTAATTTCATTCTCTGGTCTTGGCGGGAGGAATAGCGCGTCCAATCTTGCCATTTTAAATATTTATCATCTTGAATTTGTTCGATTTGGGTTTTTAGCAATCCAAAATCTAGATTCAAGGGTTCAGAATGAAATTCGCTTAATAAGGAAAGGCGCTTGGCTAAAGAAATAAAAAATCGTTCTGCCGTCATCTCATTTACTCGCAAAGGCTTGCCATTTTCTTGCAGTCTTAAAGGCGTATCAATTTTGATTTTTGCCACGCTATCAAGTGCGGTCGGAATTTCGATTGTTTTTTGATGTTCGATGATATTTCCGTTTTGTAAAATGGATTGTCGGGTTAAATCTACTTCAACTTTGGCGATATCAAGTAAATTTGCTTTTCCCCGTCCGACGTTATAGTCAAAAGCTCGCTTGAAAGCAAAAGCAATGAGCGGAAGCTGTTCAATCAACCGTCCGAATAGCACAAGCGAAAATGTCAATTTTTCACCTTCGGCATAAAGTCGCTCTCCCCATGCCGGCGGTTCAATGATATAGCCGTTCGGCACTTGACTGAACTTTTGCAATTCATGCGCTGTCGGTGCCGGCGTTTCAAAAATGTTGGTGTAAGGACAGGTGCGATAAAGCGGGCAGCCTTTGCAGTCTTCCAGCTTTGTCATGCAAGCAATTTTTCGCAACGCCCGCCCGAAAGCACCACGCAAGGTGGAACCTGAATATTCCGGTAACAAAATCGGCTCGCTCACAACAAAATCAAATTGATAGCGGGCTATGGGGAAAGAATTTGGAATCATTCTGTTACCAGTTTGTTACGCAATTTTTTAAATTCTACGGCTGATTTCGCTTTTAAATTGCTGAAACCACTTAAGCCATCAACATATTTTTGTAACCCTTCATTTGATTTTGTTGGATCAAGTTTTTCATAAAGATAATGACGATCTTCTTTATTCCATTGCTGAGCATCTTCCAACAATTTTTTGGCTTCACTAAAAATAGGTGAAACCGTAAATGGTTTTCTTTCCTGAGAATTCCATTCAACTAACTTGGCTTCTACTAAACGTTGATTGTCCGAAAGCGAATCTAACAATGCCAGCTTTTCTTTTTCTGCTTGTTGTTCCGCTAAGCGTTTTGCTTCAGCTTCTGCTTGTAAGCGTGCTTGTTCCGCTTTTTGAGCTTCGCGCTTTGCCAAAATTTCAGAACGATCAAATTTTGATTTTGGTTGAGCTTCACACCATGTTTTTAAGGCTTTATTTTCCGTTGTGGGATCAACTTCAATTAATGCCCAACCGAAGGGAAGAAGATCTGTTTGCTGTGCACTGCTTGTTCCCGCCAGCCATACGGTTGTACTGCTGTCTTTAAACATGGGTGGAGTGCCGTTTGCGCCCCTAATTTTAATTTGCGCAATATTTTCACCTTGATAGGTTTTGCTGTCTGCGCCATTTTTGCCTAAACGGATTAAAGCAACTTTTGGTAAGGAGATGAGTTTTTCAAGCGATTTTACATATTGTACAGACACTAAATTACGGGTTTGTAATAATTCCATTTCTTTTTTAAATACAGGTAAATAGAATTTTTTTAGTGCATCAATTAGCTCTGTTAAAGAGAAAGTATTTTGGCTTTTAGTTAATGTTAATTCGCTTTGAAAAGCACGGTATTGCCCCATAGAAATACATTCTCGACGCAATGCCATAGCGCGTCCTTTACCATCCGTTTTACCTAATTTTTTCTTAAAATTAAGCGAATAGTAAACTTTACTTTCAGCTAAAGATTGCGGAATAAAATCACTAAATTTTACATGGCGTAATTTGCTTTTCTCAAACTCACCAATGTATTCTTTTAATAAATGACTATGATCTTTAGCATTTACTTTGGGGTTATTTTTTGCTTGATGAGCTTGATCTAATAATGCCGTTGCTAGTGCGCCTTTAAATCCGCTACCCGGAATATAAGGTAGATGTTGCAAAGGTAGAAATGCAGTGCGTTCAATCGAAAGCTTATTGATTACTTTATTTCCATCACTTTCACGTTGAGATACTTTTCCGACTTGATTTTTATAATCCTGAGCTAAACCTTCGGCAACATCTGCAAAATAGTAAGAATTTGCGATTGCTTTATCCTTGTGGTTTAAGAAAAAACGTTGAATCGCAAGTAAATCTAAACGGTTCACAGTATTTAACAAATCCGTTTTCTCCCGCTCATTTAACATTAAATGGCTAGGTTCAAAATTAAATAAGGTTTCATTATCAATGACATAATTCGTTGGCTCAAAATCTTCACCACAGCCAATATGAATCGGGCTTAATGGGGTTAAATAAACGTTGTAGTTTTGCATAAATTTTTTCATTTGTGATCCTTATGCTCAAAATCGACAAATAAATTTAAAACAGGGGTATAGCCTTGATGCACCGCTTCTGGTTGAGCATAAGACACATTGCCTAATCCATTGCCTAAAAATAAACGTGGTTGATAGTTTTCAGGCGTAAAAATGGCCGCGGATTTTGCCAGAATAATCGGCTTTTTAAATGGGTTAGAGCTTAATGCTTGAATGTCACCGTGACGGCCAAATCTTGTCGTAATTTGGTAGTAGCAGTGCTCCTTATTTAAACCTAAACCTTGCGGGGCACAATTGGCTAGCGTTAAATAGCAATTTGAATTCGTTTGAATAAAGTTGACTACTTGGGGATTTTCACAACGGAATTTCCCCAGCCCGATAGAGGCATCACGTCCAAAACCAATATTTCCGACATCTTGAAGTACTATTTGTAACGCTTCTAATGAAAAGCGATTTTCATCTAACACAACATAGAGATCGAATTTTTGTTGTGCGCCAAACCAGGTTAGTTCTGTGGAATAAGGCGCAAATTGTCCATCACCCGTGGTATTTGTTTGGCGGTCAATAGTGTTGTGAAATTGGTCTTGATTTTCTTTTTTGAATTGAAAATTAGTCTGTAAAGCACATTCTTGCCAAAATTTTACCGCACTTTTTTCTGCATCACTGATGTTAACCCATTGGGCTTTTTTTAAACTTTTGCGATCGGTTTCCGTTTTAGTCTCCCAAAACGTTGATGGCAACGTCGGTAAAGGCAAAAAACCTTCCGGAAAAGCATCCGACACCACCATAAATGGGTGTTGTGTGGTATAACCTTCTAATAATTCAATCAAGCGAGCTTCACCAAAGCGATTCCGCACGGCCCAACAAAGCTGGCCGAATAAGGTATCGCCCACCAAAGGCGTTCCCATCGCACTTTGTGGTGTGAGTGTAAAACGATATAACTTCATAAAATCACCTTATTCGAAAGGTTTAATGTCGTCTAAATTACGAGTTTCACCATCAACCGTTAATTCAGTAAATTTCACTTTGCCGTAACCCCGGGAACCGGAGCCGCCAAGGCTGTCAAGTTCTAACAGTTTTAAACCTTTTAACACTAAATCAAGAAGTTCCGGTTTGTCGCCTTCAAATTGGCGTAAAGTGAGTTTGAAATCAAATTCTGCACCTGCCGGTACACGTTCGGTTTGGCGAGGATTTCCCGCCGTTGAGGTAATGCGATCAATTGTGTTTTCACTTTTTGCTTCGGTTAAAAGTTGGTTATCATCACGAATCGCTTTTTCCCATGCTTCATTTAGTGCACAATCCCAAAATGCAAGGCGAGAAACACCAATTTCAGCGACTTCTTGTTCGCTATTTTTAGTATCACCACTGATACCGAATAAACGTAAAATATTCTTTACTTCTTCAGGATTTTTAGAGACATCTTTTAATGTCAAAGGATTATTTTGAACAGCACCAGAACGCCATTCTAATAATGTACGAATTTTACCTTTTAAGCTTGAACCCGGAATATAAGGTGATTGGGTAAGAGGATGTTTGATTACTGAATTATCAATACCTCCAATATGCATTTCACTATCGCCTGCGCCGATATGCAAACCTGTTTGTAATACTAATTTAGCTTTAATTTCTACAATATTTGTGAGTTTCATAATCCTAATTCCTTGTTAAAATTCTTCTAATTTGCAAAAGCCCATTACAGCTTCCATAAATAATTTTGCATCACGTAAAGTTTCTACATTACTTATCTGATCAATACAGCGATTAAAGATGTCAGAAAAATTTTTATCAACGTTCTTACGCCCTTCAGCATAAGCAACTTTAGCTTTTAACATTTTGATAAATGGCATTAGTTCTTGGAATTTACCTGCCTTATTTTCACGTACTAATTGCACACGATCGTTCCACATGGCTAATTCATCATAAAACTTACGTAACTGTGTTGTTTTATTTAAATTTTTATTGGTTTTGATATGTTTTGCTGCACGTTGTGCAATATCTGAAAAGATTTCGGCTGATTTTTCATTGCCGAATTTGATTTCGTTAATGTTTAACATAAATTTTCCTTATCGTTTTTGATAGAAATAGTTTGTTAATGGAATGGCAAAATTCAGTTTATATGTGCCAATTCCTTTATCTCCTAATGAAATGCTAATTTCACTTAATGCTTTATTACGAGTTTCTTTAGAGAGTTTATCCGTTACATAACGTGCTGTGCGATAATAAAAACGACTCCGCCACATGGCGCTTTCAATATTCTTTTCATCCGCAGCTTGTTCACATAAACGAATTAATGAATAAAGATAAGACGTTGAAATTTTATAAGTTTCTGCCAAACGATGAATTTCCTGCTCTAAATTGCAGAGTGACTGCCAATCTTTCCACTTCACGGAACGATTAAAAATCGTTATTGCATTTTTACCGACATCAATTTTTTTCGATTTTTCTAAAGCCTCTTCAGCCAAATCACCTAAACGAGGCACAGGAATTCCCGATTTACTCATCACCATTCCCACGGAAAAATGAATTTCAGGATTTTCTGCTACATAATGCGCAAAAGCTTGTTGCATTGCGTGTGCCACTTTTTGCGTAGAATACCAAGGACCGATTAAGAAGAAATCATCCCCCCCTGCAAACACGGTGTACATACTTTGGCTTTGTTCAGCACAATAAGCCGGCAACCAAAGACTAAAAAAAAGATTCATTTGGCGAGAAAGCGCTGCCATTTTGGCAATGTTGGCAGACCGAATACCTTCTTGGAAAATTGTGCCGAGATTATCCACGTCACCTTTTAAGGTCATTAATGCTTTTTGTCCTTCATCTCTATCTTGAATATCCTCAAAAGTAATAATCTTTCCTTCATTATCAAAAGGCACATAGGCGTTGATATAACGGCGGGCATATCCATTCCAAATAGTACTGTTTGTATTTTTTGGTAATGAGAAATCCCAAAAGCGATGAATTTGTAACAGTTTTACCGGGTAACCAAATTCTTTAGTATCTTCACGGCTATTGGTAAAAATCACTTTAAAGCCAAAAATCTGCAATTTTAGGATTTGTGTTTCATATTTATGGTTAATGTCAGCGTTTATATCCGCAATAATAATGCGTTGTTTTTTTGATAACATTTCCCCAATTTTGATCTGATCTTCTGAAATTACAGAACGTTCTTTCCCAGTTTGAGCCGGGAAAAAGCTATTCATTTCACAAACACCATTTGGATATTCAACTTCCTGCACGCTTTGTGTGGTATCCGTTAAATCTAAGCGTTTGAGTTTTTGCTCTTCTAAATTCTCAAATAATTTTTTAACTAATGTTTCATAGTGATTTTGTTCGAAATCACTGTATTTTGCTGATTGAACTGCGATACCCAGCCCGATTAATCCGTAGGTTTCTTTAATAAACCATTGATTTAGTTCTGCTTGAACTTGTTTGATTGCCTCTTTTACAGCCTTGGTGTTTGGGGCAACAATTAAAAATTTCCCTGCAGCATTCATCATTTGAGAAGTGGTTGACAGTTGACAGGCGTTTAGTACTTTTAGTGCTGCTAACTCGGTGAAAAGAGACACTTGGAAAGAACGCCCGCGTAAGATTTTTGCAGCGCCTTTGTTGGAAGCGCTGCCACCGGAAAAAATAAAATCTTGAATGCCGAAAAAGTCGCCTTGAATTAATAAGAATGGCTCTTCTTTATTGATTTCTTGATCTGCGAGTGCGACTACAAACGCTGCGACTGCTTTAGTGAAATCATAGAAAGAAATTTCATCACTATAAGGACTTGGCAAATTGCAAGTGAAGCATTGCATTGCGGTATCAAAATGATCTAGCCATAAACTTGGGTTATCACAATGAGATTTAGGAATCTCTGTGATCGCTTGAACAAACTTATCCCAATGTGTTGAAAGTGCGGTATCTTTTTCTTCTTTTTCGGGAAAAATAGAATTTGGTGAGAGTGGCTGAAAATCATAAAAAAATTGCATTTTTTTATTCGCTTGATTGATATTTTCAAACAAACTAAACAGTTTATTACTCTCTTTTAATTCAGGTTGTTTACCTAAAACAAGGCGTTCAGCTTGTGATAAGAAAGGAGATATATCAACCTGTTTGAATTTGGGCGGAAAAGGGGGAAGAGGCAAATGAGGTTCTTGTTTTTCAGCGAATAGCTTTAAATAATGGTGCAATACTGAAAAAGCGAGAGAAATTGTATGATCTGACATAATTACTCCATGTATCGAAATATTAAGTGAAGTATAAGCACGTTTTTTAAATTTGCCAGCAAATACAAATTTGTAAACATTAATATTAATGCATATTTTTACGATTTTTGCTATAGCAAACGTTTGCTTGGTGCTAGAATAAGCCGATTTTTATTTCTCATTTTTAAGGATTATGCCATGAATAGATCATTAGCCATTGAGTTTTCAAGAGTAACTGAAGTTGCCGCCCTTGCCGGTTTTGCGTGGTTGGGGCGTGGGGATAAAAATTCGGCTGATGATGCTGCCGTAAAAGCCATGCGTTATATGTTAAATTTGATTCATATGGATGCAGAAATCGTGATTGGCGAAGGCGAAATTGACCACGCGCCGATGTTATATATCGGTGAAAAAGTGGGTTCAGGCATGGGGGAATTGGTGTCTATTGCGGTCGATCCTATTGATGGTACGCGCATGACGGCGATGGGGCAGTCTAATGCGATTTCTGTATTGGCGGCAGGTGGCAAAAATACTTTTTTGAAAGCACCGGATATGTATATGGAAAAATTGGTAGTGGGGCCGGAAGCAAAAGGCATTGTTGATTTGAATTTGCCGCTTGAACAAAATTTGCGCCGTGTTGCTTCAAAGTTAGGCAAGCTATTATCCGATTTAACGGTGATGATTTTAGATAAACCTCGTCATGAAGCCGTGATTGAAAAAATGCATCAACTGGGTGTGCGCGTATTTACGATTCCTGATGGTGATGTGGCGGCTTCGGTATTATGTTGTTTGCCGGAAGCGGAAATTGACATGGTTTATGGCATTGGTGGTGCGCCGGAAGGTGTTGTGGCAGCGGCTGCGATTCGTGCCTTGGGAGGCGATATGCAATCCCGTCTATTGCCGCGTGATCAGGTGAAAGGCGATACGCCGGAAAATAAGGCATTGGCGCAAGAAGAAATTCGCCGTTGTGAAGAAATGGGGGTTCAAGTCAATACGGTGTTGCAGCTAGAACAGCTCGTGCGTGATGACAATTTAGTGTTTGCCGCCACCGGGATTACTCATGGTGATTTATTAAAAGGCATTCGCCGTAAAGGCAATTTAGCCACCACGGAAACCTTGTTGATTCGGGGTAAATCCAGAACCATTCGTCGAATTCAATCGACCCATTATTTAGACCGAAAAGACACCGCACTTTCTCGTTTAATCGGCGCGTAATTCCAAAAGAAAAGGGCTAAGTGGTAGCGAAATACACTTAGCCCATTTAATATCGCGCTTTTGCAAGCGCAATTTTTAATTCATCTTATCGAGTAAGATTCACTGCACCTTGATATTCCAGCTGGCGCCAAGCTTCATACACGGTGACGGCAACGGAATTGGAGAGGTTCATACTGCGGCTGTTGGCAGTCATGGGAATACGGATTTTTTGTTCCGCCGGCATGCTGTTTAAAATATCCATCGGAATGCCGCGGGTTTCCGGGCCGAACATTAAATAGTCGCCCAATTCAAATTTCACTTCACTGTGTGCAGGCGTGCCCTTTGTCGTGAGGGCAAACAAACGCTTGGGTTGCTCGCTTTGCAAAAAGGCCTCGAAAGTTTTGTGCTTTTTGATGTCAGCAAATTCGTGGTAATCCAAGCCGGAGCGGCGTAATTTTTTGTCGTCCCAAGTAAATCCCAGAGGCTCGATTAAATGTAAACGAAAGCCGGTGTTGGCACATAAGCGAATAATATTACCGGTGTTTTGTGGAATTTCCGGTTCGTATAAAACAATATCTAACATGGTGTTCCTGATGGTATAAAATAGACGGCTTATTATAGGCGCAAACCTGACCGGCTAAAAGCGTTCATAAAAAATCCTCGTCAATGTGGCGAGGATTTTTTATCCTGATTTCATCGTAAAAAACCTGTAAAAAAACCGCACTTTGGCTTTTCATTGCCTAAAAGTGCGGTTTCATTTTACGATGTTTTTACAGGAGCTTTAAATTACCAGCCTTTCACCACGCCGTCTTTAAAGTGTTTTTTCGCTTCTTGTTCTACTTCTGGTGTTTGGTAAGCTTTCACGAAATCTTGGATAGCTTTGCTGTCTTTGTTATCAGTGCGTGCCACGATAATGTTCACATATGGAGAATCTTTATCTTCCACAAACACGCCGTGATCTTGTGCATTTAAGCCCACTTGGCCGGCATAGTTGTTATTCACAACCGCTAAATCCACGTCGTCTAAAGCGCGTGCGGCAACAGAAGTGTCCACTTCTTTGATTTGTAAATGTTTTGGATTTTCAATGATATCCATGGAAGTAGAGAATAAGTTTGTGGCATCTTTTAATTTAATTAAGCCTTGTTTTTCTAATAAGATTAACGCACGTGCCAAGTTACTTGGGTCGTTTGGTACAGCAACCACCGCGCCATCTTGTAACTCATTTACGCTTTTGATTTTTTTAGAGTAACCCGCTAACGGATAAACGAAGGTGTTGCCCACGATAACGAGGTTGTTTAAACCTTTCGATTGGGAATCTTTGTCTAAATACGGTTTATGTTGCATAGCGTTAGCATCTAAATCGCCTTTAGAAACCGCCGTATTTGGTAAGGCATAGTCGTTGAATAGAACGTATTCTACGTCTAAGTTATATTTTTCTTTCGCGACTTTCGCAGCGATTTCAGCCACTTCGTGCTCAGGGCCTGCCATCACGCCGACTTTAATTTTTGCCGGTGCTTCTGCTGTCGCTTCCGGTTTTTTCTCTTCGTTACACGCTGTTAATGCAAATACGGAGGCAAGTGTTGCTACGCCGAGTAATTTTTTTAAGTTCATAAAAGATCCTCTTTTAATGTTAATGCTAAGTGAATTAACGATGATCGACGCGTTTTGCGAAATCATCACCAAGTTTTTGTGAAATCATGACGAATACAACAATAATAATTGTGGCGACCCATTTTACGTACACCATGTTGCGATATTCGCCGTAGTTAATGGCGAGGCTACCTAAACCACCGCCGCCGACAATGCCCGCCATGGCAGAATAGCCCACTAAGGTAACTAAGGTGAGTGTAATGCCGTTAATTAAGGTTGGCAGTGCTTCCGGCAAATAGAATTTGCGGATGATTTGCCAGTTTGTCGCGCCCATCGCTTTTGCAGCTTCCGTTAAGCCTTTTGGCACTTCCACTAAGGCATTGGCAGTTAAACGTGCCACAAATGGCATGGCGCAAATGCTTAATGGGATAATTGCCGCCGTGGTACCCAGAGTCGTGTTCAAAATGAAACGGGTAAACGGTAACAAAATGATTAACAAAATGATGAAGGGAATGGATCGTCCAATGTTAATCACAATATTTAAAATGAGATTTAACCGTGCGTTTTGCAGAATTTCGCCTTTGCCGGTGAGGAAGGTCACTACACCAAAAGGTAAACCGATGATCACGGCCAATAGGGTAGATGCAAAGCTGATATATACGGTTTCATAGGTAGAAACCCACACGGCTTGCCACATTTGAGGTGTAAGTTCCGTTAAAAAATCATTCCACATAGCCTAATACCTCAACGCGTACGTTATTTTCCATTAAATAGATTTTAGTTTGTGTAATAGCATCTTCATCACCTTCTACTTCTGCTACGGTGAAACCGAATTTTACGCCGCCGGCATATTCAATTTGGGAGGTTAAAATGCTTAATTCCACACCGAATTTTTTGGAGGCTTTGGATAACAATGGAGCATCCACAGAGCGTCCGGTAAACTCGAATTTGATAATCGGGTAAGACTTGGCATGCTTCGGTGTTTGCAGCAGGTTATCTAAGTATTCATCCGGTAAATTGACACTAAAAGTCGAACGGATAAATTGTTGTGCCAGTTCAGTTTTCGGGTTGGAGAAGATGTCGCCCACCGAGCCTTGTTCTACAAGTTTGCCGTGATCGATGATGGCAACTAAATCACAAATGCGTTTGACAACATCCATTTCGTGGGTAATCAAGAGAATCGTGATGCCTAAAGTGCGGTTGATTTCTTTTAATAATTTTAAGATGGCGTGTGTGGTTGCAGGATCTAGCGCGCTAGTCGCTTCGTCGCACAATAACACTTTGGGATTGCTTGCTAGTGCGCGTGCAATGGCGACGCGTTGCTTTTGACCGCCGGATAAATTAGACGGATATACATTTTTTTTGTCGCTTAAGCCTACCAAAGAAAGCAATTCGTTGACTTTTGCTTCGATTTTTTCTTTTGGTGTACCTTCTAACTCTAAAGGTAACGCAACATTACCAAAGACGGTGCGGGAGCTCAATAAATTGAAATGTTGGAAAATCATGCCGATATTACGGCGTTCCAATACCAGTTCAGCATCGCTAAGTTGAGTGAGATCTTTGCCATCAATGATGACTGAACCCACAGTGGGTTTTTCCAATAGGTTGACGCAACGAATCAGGGTGCTTTTACCCGCACCGGATGCGCCGATAACGCCACAGATATGTCCCTTCGGAATATCCAAGGAAACGTTATCAAGTGCGGTCAGTTTTTTACCTGAAACGTCGAAAATTTTGCTGACATTCTTTAGCTTAATCATATAAGCCCTTTTGCGGTTTCGCTTTTATCAAAAAAAGATTTTTGTATTCTAGACGTCTAGAATGCCATGTCAACCTCTATCCATGACATTCTTATAATTATTTGCTTTCTCTTAGAACAAAAAAGTTGAAGGTTTGCACAAGATAAAAATAAAGAAGATAATCGGCACGAATTTATATTTAAACAGGATAAAAAGATGAAAAAAGCGGTTTTTTTAGATCGAGACGGAACGTTGAATATTGACTATGGTTATGTGCATGACATTGATCATTTTCACTTTATTGAAGGAAGTATTGAGGCGCTAAAAAAACTGAAAGAGATGGGCTATTTGTTGGTTCTGGTGACAAATCAATCTGGCATTGCACGAGGTCTTTTTACCGAGGAACAGTTTTTGCAGTTGACGGAGTGGATGGATTGGTCATTGGCTGATCGCGGTGTGGATTTGGATGGTATCTATTATTGCCCGCATCATCCAGAGGCAAAACTTGCCGAATTTAAACAGGATTGTGACTGCCGTAAGCCGAAATCGGGGATGTTACTACAAGCAATAGAAGAGCTGAATATCGATCCGACAAAATCTATTATGGTTGGAGATAAAGTGGAAGATTTGCTTGCTGGGAAGGGAGCTAAGGTGAAAACGCTCGTTTTAGTGCGAACTGGTAAACCGATGACTTCTGAGGGAGAAAAAATGGCAGACTACGTATTAGATTCAATTATAGACATTCCTAGTCTGATTATTAGTCAAAATTTATAAAAAATAACCAATCAAAACAAAAATTGAAAAAAAAGCTAAAAA
>NZ_KE952606.1:0-5387 GCF_000466335.1 Aggregatibacter sp. oral taxon 458 str. W10330
TGGCGCGCGTTTCCTAACGCGTGCCTTTTATATTAATTGGTTATCGGCACCCGCTGTGAAGCGTGCGCCATTAAAAGCGTTGAATAACGTTCTGCGCGTGATTCGGTCGTGCATCAAGATGCACGCTACGATATGAAATAACGCCCCCGTAGCGTGCAACTTGTTGCACGAAAAAACACGCACAAAAAACACCGCACTTCATTCCGTACCGAGGTGGAATCATTCGTGCATCAAGATGCACGCTACGAACGAAATTATGAATGCCCGAAAGGTGGTGAATCATGTTCTGTGCGTGGTTCGGTCGTGTAACAAGTTGCACGCTACATGGAATTACGCGCGGGATGTGTCGGTCGTGCATCAAAATGCACGCCACAATATGGAAAAAAACGCCCCATTGCGCAAATGTAAAACAATGTAAACTCAAGGTGTGGGGTGTTGCGGTGGTTGACCTGTGGTTATTTTTTGAATATCATGCCGAAGTTAAGGTATAGGTTGAAATAATACCCTCTAAAATGCCGCCCGAGGTGATTTAAAGTGCGGTCGTTTTTCACGGTGTTTTTCAGCCGACACTTTCAGAACTTTTAAGGAGGATTGTGAGCAACAAAAGCATTCACTTCTAAAAAGCAGAACGGTTAAAAGCAAAGCAAAAAAGTTTTACGGCTGGCGACAGCCTTCGTTTTCTTCATAAAAAAGGAAATCACTTATGAATCATATTTACAAAAGCATTTTTAATAAGGCGCTTGGTGTGTTCACCGCCGTCCCTGAATTTGCTTCTGCACATGGCAAGGGTTCCGAAAGAACTGTTGTCGGTCGTGTTGCGAAAGGCACCGCCGGCTTTGCTGCCAGTGCGCTTGCCATCTCTGTTGGGTTGGCGTTAACCTCCACAAGTGCGGTAGCGGGACCGGGTATTTATATTAATGATGGAACAGATACGGGGTGTTTAGCGGTTCCTGATGCTCAAGGTCCTAATGTCGGTATTCATGGAATTTCTGGAGGTGTTCCTTCAGCTGCACTTTCTCTTTTGGGTCCTTCTCAAGTTGTACCGGATAGAAGTTACTATGGCTTAGATGTTATGAAGCCTTGCCTGTCTTCAACTGCTGCGAACGCAACTGAAGAACGTAGTACTCAAACTAACCGCACTTTATTCTACGGTAAAAATGGGCCAACTAGTGTGAACGACAACGGCGCTAAAAACCTCACCCTTGGCGGTCGTTTAGACGTGAACTCCGGTATCATCGGCGTGGGTGATCGTGGTACTAACGGCGCAGGCGCAACCAACAGCATCCGTATGGGTACGGGTACCACGCTGGATGAGGCGAATAAGAAAGAGAATGCCATTTCGATTGGTGTGAATACCAAAGCCACTGAAGTCTGGGCTACTGCTATCGGTGCCAATGCCGTAGCAAGTGGCGGTAGTGCTTCTCAAGCATTGGGTTATGACGCCGTAGCTTCCGGTAAATCCGCGATTGCGCAAGGTTATCACTCTCATGCGAATGGTCAATCTGCGGTTGCGATTGGTGATAACGCAAAAGCCTCCAGCATTGCAACGGTGTCTATTGGTTATATGGCAAACGGTCAAGTTGTAGATGTGGATAAAGATAACACGCCTTCTACTACCAAAGCGACTTACGGCACAGCCGTGGGTCATTATGCTGGCGCGGATTATACCGGTACAGATAATGAAAGCATCACTGCATTAGGTAACCACGCCGGTCGTTATGGCGAGGGTGGTAGAATCAATACTGCCGTGGGTAGCCACGCAGGGATGTACGTAAAAGGTTCACAAAACGTTGCGATGGGTAATTATGCCGGTTCCGGTGATGCCACTAACAAACTTGAAGGCAGCAACACGGTGTCAATTGGTTCATTTGCGAAAGCCTCGGGTGAAAACGGGGTAGCAATGGGTTACGTTTCAGCGGCTTCAGGTATTGGTTCTATTGCGCTAGGTAAAAGCGCTGAAGCCACTGATCAACGCGCGATTGCTATGGGCGAAAATGCACGTGCCGGCAATGAAGCTTCTATGGCATTGGGTTATAACTCAAGTGCGAAAGGCTCAAAACAAGTTTCTATCGGTCTTGGTGCCGGTGCATTGAAAAAGGCGACTGATGCAGGGGCTGAATTAGCGACCTTTGTGGGTCATTATGCCGGTGCAGACAATGCAGCAGCAACCGGAAACGCACAAGGCGTGGCTGTGGGTGTGAATGCAGGTCGTTATGGCGTTGCGGGTATTCGTAACGTGGCTGTCGGTTCGAACACCGGACAAACTGTTAACGGCGATGACAATACCTCCATTGGTTACAACTCAGGTCGTAGCGTGGAAGGTGCAGGCAACTTTAGCGGTGGCTTGAACTCAGGCGTGTTCGTGAAAGGTAGCAATAACGTTGCGTTAGGTTCAAACGCAGGCAATGGCACTGCAGCACAAGCACTTGAAGTAAATAACACTACCTCAATTGGTAATAATGCTAAAGCGCTTACTGATGATTCCATCTCCATTGGTCGAGATTCAAAAGCCGGTAAAGTTGATAAATTTGATGGTAAAAAATCTATTGCTATTGGTTATTCTTCTGAAGCAATGGGGTCTAACGCTATTGCATTAGGTAGTAATGCTGCGACAAATAATGGACACGATTCTATAGCCATGGGTACTTACGCAAAAACGAATGGCGAAAAGACGATCTCTATTGGTGCCTATAACACTGCAGAAGGTGCGCAAAGTATCGTAATTGCAGGTAACTATGATGCTTCTACCGGTTCCAATCGTTCCACAACAACAGCTGCTGCAAAAAGAGCTATTGTTGTAGGTCCTGAAAGCCATGCAACCGCTGAAGATGCAGTAGCCATTGGTAATAAAAACACCGTTGCAAGCGCCCGCACTTATGCAATTGGTAACAATATCAATGTAGCAGCAAATACAGATGATTCGTTAGTGTTTGGTACGAGAGCCCATACAGATTTCTCTCGCTCTATCGCTATGGGGGTTAATGCTTCGACCCTAGGTCAAACTGGGGTCGCAATTGGTGACAACGCTGTAACGAATGGTGTTAATCAAATTTCTATCGGTCATAAAGCCGGTGATGTTACTGAAACTGATAATAAGAAAACCCGTCGCCCTAATGTTGGTAATTTTGGTGTAATGATTGGTCATTATGCCGGTGCAGAATATACGGCAGATGAGGTTACACCTGTTAATCATCAACATGGTACTGTAGCCGTTGGTACACAAGCAGGTAGAGCCGGTAAAGATAGTTGGTCAAATATCGCTCTCGGTAATCAAGCAGGACGTGCAGTACATGGTAATGACAACATTGCTATTGGTGTAAATTCCGGTTCAGGTAAAATGACGGATAAGGTTGAGAGTGATGGTAAAGATGTCAGCACAGTAGATGAGTATCTCAATGTCAAACATTCGATCTCCGTTGGTACAATGTCTGCAGGGAAAAACAACTATAGCATTGCTATTGGTACACAAGCGACTGCAGGTAATGGACAAAAAGAGGCAGATGGTTCAACGAAGAACGGTTATAGCGTTGCAATTGGTACTTCTGCTAATGCGTCTGCTTTAAACTCTGTGGCGTTAGGTGCGGCTGCTTCTGCTTCACACGAATACTCAGTAGCGTTAGGTCGTGATTCTAAAACTTCAGATGTTCACACCGGTGTTTACACCCTTAACACGTCCTACGCTGCAGCAGGTCAACCTAATGCCGCGAACGGCACTGTGTCTGTGGGTTCTGCCGGCAAGGAACGCCAAATCCAAAACGTGGCGGCTGGCGTGATTAGCGCAACCAGCACCGATGCGATTAACGGTAGCCAACTTTATGCAACCAATAACTACATGAACAATTTCGCAGGCGATGTGAAAACCAAATTAGGTGGCAATGCGGCATTGGCTAATGACGGTCATTTAACCATGACTAACATTGGTGGCACAGGCAAAGATAACGTCAACGATGCTATCGCTGCAGCAAACACCAAAGTGGCGGCAGGTGAGAATATCACTGTAACCCCAACCACCAACGCTGACGGCAGCAAAACCTACACCGTGGCAACCAAAAAAGACCTTGTTGTGGATTCTGTGAAAGCAGGCGATACAACTGTGAACACGGATGGTGTAACTATCGCAGGTGGTCCTTCTGTGAAGAAAGACGGCATCAATGCAGGTGATAAGAAAATTACCGGCGTGGCTGACGGCAACGTAGCTGCAGGCAGCAAAGACGCAGTGAACGGTGGTCAATTAGCGGAAGTGAAAGCCAAAGCGGATAGCGCAGTACAAGAAGTTGAGTCTGAAAATCCGACCGCACTTTCTGTGAAAAAAGACGGTACGAAAGTTACGTTAACTCCGAACTTTATCGCAGGCAACTTAGTGAATGCTGACGGTACAGTCAAGGACCCTGCAGCCGCGGACGAAGGCAAGTTGGTGAGCGCGAAAACCGTTGCTGACGCATTAAAAGCGAACCACTTCGTGGTGGATACCAAAGCCAACGGCGGTACAGTTGATGCTAGTGTTTCTGAAGAAAATGCGAAAGTGGGTTCAGGCAACAAAGTGACCTTTGAAGCAGGTAAAAACTTAGTTGCACAACAAACCAACACTGCAAACGGTGGCGCGACAGTGAACTACAAACTGAGCGATACGCTAGAAAATCTTGTCAGCGTGAAATCGGCTGAAATTGAAGCAGGTATTGGCCCGAACAAAGTGGTGTTAAATAACAATGGCGTGAAAGTGGGCGATAGCACATTGAACGACAAAGGCTTAAGCATCAATAACGGTCCAAGCGTAACGGATGCAGGCATTGACGCAGGTAATAAGAAAATTACCGGTGTGGCTGACGGCAACGTTGCCGCAGGCAGCACAGATGCGGTGAACGGCGGTCAATTAGCGGAAGTGAAATCCAAAGCGGATAGCGCAGTACAAAACGTGGTATCTGCAAATCCGACCGCACTTACTGCAAATAAAGTGGGCGACACAGTGACGTTAACACCGAACTTTATCGCAGGCGATTTAGTGAATGCTGACGGTACAGTCAATACCCCTGCAGCAGCAGACGAAGGCAAATTGGTGAGCGCGAAAGCTGTCGCTGACGCATTAAAAGCGAACCACTTTGTAGTAGATACCAAAGGTAATACTGAAACCGGTTCTGAAGCTGACGCGAAAGTGGGTTCTAGCAATAAAGTGACCTTTGAAGCAGGTAAAAACTTAATTGCTAAACAAGCCAACACCGCGAACGGTGGCGCAACAGTGAAATTCTCACTTCAAGACGATATTAGCTTGAATAGCGTGACTGCAGGCACCGGTGATAACCAAGTTGTGTTAAATGATGCAGGTGTGAATGTAGGTGGCAACACTTACATCAACAACGACGGCTTAAATGCGAATAGCAAAGTTATCAGCA
>NZ_KE952606.1:5487-6912 GCF_000466335.1 Aggregatibacter sp. oral taxon 458 str. W10330
CGACCGATGCAGTGAACAAAGGTCAGTTAGATGCTGTGAAGAACGTGGCTGACAGCGCAGTGCAATCTGTAGATGTGGCCACTAACGAAAATAACTTAGTGGTGGATAACAATGATCCGAAAAATCCAAAATTACGCTTAAGAAAAGCTGTGGATTTGGATAGCATTAAGTTAGAAAACAATGTTGGCGAGAAAAGCTTCCTTAATAGCGCAGGTTTAACTATCGAAGGTGGTCCGGCGGTAACAAGAAGCGGCATCAATGCGAATAACACAAAAGTAACAAATGTTACTGATGGTGATGTGAATAGTACGAGCAAAGAGGCGGTTAACGGTAGCCAGTTGTACAACGTGGCAAGTAACGTTGCTGACCTTGTAGGCCCGGATGCGAAGATCGATCCTGCAACAGGTAATGTGACTGTAGCTGATCCAACCAAAGGTATCGGTGAAACCGGTAAAGGTACTATCGGTGATGCGATTAAAGCCGTGAACAAGGCAGCTACAGCAGCAAAAACCACAGTGAAAGAAGGTGACAATATTACTGTGACCCCAACCACTAACACTGACGGTAGCACAACGTACACTGTAGCGACTAAAAAAGATCTTGATGTAACTTCTGTCACTGCCGGTAATACTACAGTGAACACTAACGGTTTAACCATCACAGGTGGCCCAAGCGTAACTCGTGGCGGTATTGATGCCGGTGATAGAGTTATCTCTGGTGTGAAAGCCGGTGATGTCTCTGCAAACAGCAAAGAAGCCGTGAACGGTTCACAACTTTATGCAACCAACACGAAATTGGATGGCGTGAAAGCGAAAGCCGACACCGCAGTACAAGATGTGAAATCCGGTGATGAAAATGCATTAACTGCAGTTAAAGATCCGAACACCAACATCGTAACCGTAACGCCTAAACTCAGCGGTGATTTAGTGGATGCTGATGGCAACATCACAGCACCAACAACACCGGCAGATAAAGGCAAGTTAGTGACTGCAGGCACCGTTGCACAAGCGCTTGCAAACACCCACTTCGTGGTGGATACCAAAGCGACTGACGGTGAATTGGATTCCACTTCTCAAGCTGACCAAAAAATTAAAGCCGGCAACAAAGTCACTCTTCAAGCAGGTAAAAACTTGAAAGCGAAACAAACCAATGGCACAGATGGTGCTCAAGTGGAATTCTCGCTTAAAGACAGCATCAGCTTGACACAAGTGACTGCAGGTGAAGGTGATAACCAAGTCGTATTAGGCAACGACGGCGTGAAAGTAGGTGGCAACACTTACATCAACAAAGACGGCTTAAATGCGAACAACAAACCTATCAGCAATGTAGCTGACGGTGTTAAACCGACAGATGCAGTGAACAAAGGTCAGTTGGATGCAGTGAAAGGCGTGGCTGACAGCGCAGTGAAATCTGTGGATGTTGCAA
>NZ_KE952607.1:0-8748 GCF_000466335.1 Aggregatibacter sp. oral taxon 458 str. W10330
TATTGACATAGTCGGTAACGCGATTAATTTCTGAGGTAACATGATTGGCTAAGTCATTGTGTGATTGTTTAAGGTCTGAAACATCATCCTTTAATTGCTGGCTTGTCTTTGCAAGAGCTGCAATAAGGGGATCTGTTGCAAATGCACTACTGGATATAACACCGGTAATAAACAAAGCAACTGCTGTACGTTTTAATAATTGGGTATTCATCGATTAATCCTTTATGTAAAAACCTAGAGAGATAGAAAGGGGGCTTTCTTTATGTAAAAAGAGAAAAGTGCCAATGCTTTAGCTATCCCCTTTAGCCTGAATTTATACCATAAGTAATTGCTAAATGGTATAAAAATTACTAATTCCTATACATTATTCAAATAGACTTAACCTATTTCCTTAATAGGTCATTCAAGGGTAATCATTACCTAAAGTAACTTCTATACATAAATCACTTTTCACCAAATAAAGTCGGTTGTCTGAAGTTGTAAATTTATTTTATCAATCAAGCACGGTTTTGGTATAACCCTACGCCTTGTCACTTCAAAGAGACATCTCGATTAACTAATATGCTGTTTTTATTCATTCCTGTTACAGTTTAAAATAAAACCTCATTGATTTAATAACATGTAAAGTACTAGACATTCCTTGTTGTTCTAAAAAGTAGCTACCAAACTTCAAGCTAATATCAGCTATTTCAACTAACTATTTTCACTGTAAAACAGAAGTACTATGGTTTCCTACCCCTAGTCATGTAAAATACTCATACTTAATCCTCGCTTGTTCTGTGTACCTGAATTATAAATTCAGGTATCAAAATAAACGTCAAGCTATTTCATGAGTGAATATACTATGAAAAAACTTTTTTTATATTTACTAGGCTGTTTGCTAGGACAACACGCACTTGCCCACCCCCATGCGTTTATTGACATGAAAACGAAGGTGTTGGTCGACAAACAACAATTAGTCGGTTTTTCAATGCAATGGGTTTTAGATGAACCCAGTTCTGCCGCTGTGTTATATGATGTAAAACAAGCAAAAGGTGACAAGAAAGCATTGCAGAAATTAATTGATGAGGTTATCGGCAATGTGGTCAATGAGCATTACTTTAGCTATTTATTTGATAAACAAGGCAATAAAGTAAAATACAGCGCAAAACCTCAAAATTACGGCATGAAGAGCAGTGGAGCGCAGGTGTTGTATTATTTTGATTTTATGTTGTCAAAACCACAGCTTTTGCAGGATAACGAATTTACATTAAGTACTTACGATCCGACTTATTATGTTTCTATGTATTACGATAAGCCTTTTCATTCGGCCGTCGATTTTTCTCAATTACCGGAAAATTGCCATGGCGAAGTGTTGGAGCCTAATATCAATGAAAAACTTAAAGCTTACGCCTCCTCGTTAGATCAGTCTCAACGCAACGAAGATGACACCCTTGGCGCGCAGTTTGCGCAAAAAGTGCGGTTAATTTGCCGCTAGTTTCTTGTCATTCAGCGATAGAAAATCAAACATAACCTAATTGACACCCAATTTTAATGGGGAATCGCAGCTTAATGAAATCGGCTATCGATAAATCAACGTAAAAATTGCGTAATTCCCCTGCTCTCCGCTCTCCTCTAGTTAACTCATTCCTCGTGCAGTGTGCATCTTGATGCACGAATCCATGCGCAGAAATCGCGGATTTACACGTCGGAGTATTAAAATAGGATCTGTTTTTATCCGGAAAGGTCAGTATAATTAGGTTCTTTTTCTTTCACGTTTAATGAAGTCAATGAAATGCCAATAAACTTTACCCAAATTATTAAAGACAGCTTTCATTTCATGCAAAATGAAAAGCGAAATATCCTTCTCTTATCTATGCTCTACTTTTTTGTCGACATTATCATGGTATGGCTACAGTTTGTCATGTTGCCCAATGAAATTGTTATGTCTTTGTCAAACAATCAAATTGCCTCCACGATGTCAGAAGAACAAGGCATCGATTTGGTGACATTCTTTTTTCTTAAACAGTTTATTTATATTTTTATCAGTGCATGGTGTTTAGTCAGCATTCATCAAATTAGCCTGCGCCGATTCCACACGATTTGGCAAAGTTTCTCCTCAACATTAAAACAGATTTTGGGCGCTATTTTGCTGAGCTTTTTGATTTTTATCCCGATCCTTATTGGGCTAACAGAAGCCATGATTGCTATTCAGCAAAAAGTACAGCCATCCATTCTTTCATTATTTGCGATAGTTATCGGCATTGGGCTCTATATTCGTCTTTGCTTAGCGCCGGTACATTATTTGCTAACAAACGACAGCATAAGCCATTCCGCTAAAATCACGTGGCGTGCTGCGATGGGACGTGTTTCTGTATTATTTATCTTCTGCTTGCTGATTTATGTGCTGATCCCATTCGTGGAAAATTTTCTCGCTGCCTTCTCAAGCAATGCCATCATGGCACTCATTAGCGGTATCCTGGTTGCGCTAATCAATGTATTTGCATTGGTTGTCACATACCGTTTTTATACGTTATTTATATCAAAGGCATAACATCAATATGAAACAATTACTTGAATTTATTCCCTTAATTCTCTTTTTTGCCGTCTATAAATTAGTTGGAATTCGTGAAGCGGCAATCACCTTAGTAGTCGCAACTATCGTGCAATTCATTATTTTAAAAGTAAAATACGGCAAAATTGAAACGCAACAAAAATTCATGGCAGGTGCGGTTATTTTTTTCGGTACCCTCACTGCTTACTTTAACGATCTTGAGTTTTTGAAATGGAAAGTGACGATTATTTATGCGCTCTTTGCATTGGTTTTACTTGTCGCTCAATTTGGTTTTAAAAAACTGTTGATTAAACAACTTCTTGGTAAAGAAATTACCTTACCTGAGCCGGTGTGGAAGAACCTCAACTTAGGATGGAGCGGCTTTTTTATTTTATGTATGTTACTTAACATTTATATCAGCCGATATTTATCGGACGACATTTGGGTCGATTTCAAGTCCTTCGGCATTATCGGCATGACGTTTGTCGCCACGATCATTACAGGTCTTTATATTTATCGCTATTTACCTCAAACACAACAAGAAAAAAACAAGGAATAATCAATGTCACCTCAATTAATTGATAGCAAAACCGGACAACAATCTCACGGCACGCTTCTGCTCAGAACCTTAGCTATGCCCTCAAACACAAACGCCAACGGCGATATTTTTGGTGGTTGGATTATGTCTCAAATGGACATTGGCGGCGCAATCTTAGCAAAAGAAATCGCTCACGGACGCGTTGTGACTGTTGCCGTTGAAAGCATGAATTTCATTCAGCCGGTTTCTGTTGGAGATGTAGTTTGTTGCTATGGACAATGTTTACACGTTGGACGTAGCTCAATTAAAATCAAAGTGGAAGTGTGGGTTAAAAAAGTGGCAAGCGAACCTATTGGTGAACGCTATTGCGTGACAGAAGCGCAATTTACGTTTGTTGCTGTCGATCAGGAAGGTAAACCTCGTGCTATTCCACGCGAAAATAATCACGAATTAGATGCCGCTTTGGCACACATGAAAACGCCATAAACTAACAAGAGGACTCAAAATGTACTACGTTATTTTTGCTCAAGACAAACCGAACACGTTGGCTCAACGCTTGGCCGTGCGTGAACAACACCTTGCTCGTTTGAAACAACTCCAAGCGGAAGATCGTTTATTAACCGCAGGCCCAAACCCGGCAATTGATGATGAGAATCCGGGTGAGGCCGGTTTCACCGGTTCGACCGTCATTGCCAAGTTTGATAGCTTGCAAGCCGCAAAAGACTGGGCAGCTCAAGATCCTTATGTAGAAGCCGGCGTGTATGGCGATGTCATCATTAAGCCGTTTAAAAAGGTATTTTGATCTTCCCACCCATCAGGCAAATCACCAATCCGCTGATTTGCCTGACATCCCTGTTCATTATTTACGCCCTCCCCTATTTTCCGCCCCCTATCGAAATGCTTTAAAACCTAGCTCGTTTTTCCTTGATTTTGCGATTGAGATCCCAAAAGTGCGGTCGTTTTCTCGTGCATTTTTTCGATTTTCGGCAAAGTACGCCCGTTGATTAATTCAACGTGTATTTAACTCTAGTCTGAAAAGGAATCACTATGAAAGTAATGAAACATCTTTTGGCTTCTCTGTTCGTGTTAGGAACGGTGTTTACCGGCTCTGCCATGGCAACAGAAAAGGCGGCAGAACCTGCAGCACAAACAGAGCAACCCGCCGCAACGGCCGCTGTTAGCCAGAAAGTCAACATCAATACAGCCACTGCTGCCGAAATTCAAAAAGCGCTTGTGGGTATTGGCGTGAAAAAAGCGGAAGCCGTCGTGCAATACCGTGAAAAACACGGCGCGTTTAGCGCTGTCGAGCAATTATTAGAAGTGCAAGGTATCGGCAAAGCTACGCTCGAAAAAAATCGCGATCGCATCGCACTTTAATCTCTCTCCTCTAACATTGTTTTTATGTAAGACGAGGCAATGCGCCTCGTCTTTTTTATTGGGTGCGTTATAATACGAGGCATTTTTCAACCGCACTTAACAGAATAAGTAAGAGAACAACATGAAACAAAAAATTGTTTTAGCCACCGGCAATCAGGGTAAAGTCAGAGAAATGGCTGATGTGTTAGCCGATTTCGGTTTTGAAGTTATCGCCCAAACCGACTTAGGCATCGACAGCCCGGAAGAAACAGGCTTGACCTTTGTAGAAAACGCCATTTTAAAAGCCCGTTATGCGGCGGAAAAATCCGGTTTACCGGCGATTGCAGACGATTCCGGCTTAGTGGTTGACGCGTTAAACGGCGCTCCGGGCTTATATTCCGCACGTTATGCCGGAGTAGATGGTGAACAGGCTGATGCGAAAAATCGTGAAAAATTGTTAGCGGAATTGGCGAATGTGCCAACCGAACAACGCAGCGCGCAATTTGTTAGCACCATCGTCTTATTACAACACCCAACCGATCCGTCTCCGATTATTGCGCAAGGCGCATGTCACGGTGTCATTACTTTTGAAGAAAAAGGCGACAACGGCTTTGGTTATGATTCGCTCTTTTTCAGCCCGGAGACAGATTGCACCTTTGCCGAACTGGAAACCGCCGAGAAAAAGAAAATCTCCCACCGTGCCCGTGCATTAAGCGCGCTTAAAGCGCAATTAGGCGCATAAAGTGCGGTCAGTTTTCACAACAAATTTTAAGGAAAGTAAAAGATGATTATTACCACCACGCCTCACATCGAAGGCAAACAAATTGTCGAATATAAACAACTGGTGTTCGGCGAAGTGGTTGCAGGTTCGAATTTTATCCGCGACTTTTTTGCCGGCATTACCGACATTATCGGCGGACGCTCCGGCATGTATGAATCGCGCATTACCAAATCGCGCAAAGAAGCGTTAGATGAAATGCAAAAAAACGCTCAAGCATTAGGCGCTAATGCCGTTGTGGGCGTAGAAGTCAATTACACCACCATCACCTCCGATGCCAAAAGCATGTTTATGATTGTGGCAAGCGGCACCGCGGTGGTCGTTCGCTAATGATAACACCGCCGTTAAATCCGTTGCGGTTACCACCGCTGAGTTTATACATCCATATTCCATGGTGTGTGCAGAAATGCCCGTACTGCGATTTTAACTCACATGCACAAAAAGGTGCCATTCCCGAACAGGAATATGTGCGCCATTTACTTACCGATTTAACGGCGGATTTATCACGTTATCAGGAAAGCGTCCAACAGCGTCCGCTGCATTCAATTTTTATCGGTGGCGGCACACCAAGTCTGTTTAGCGCAGAAAACATCGCCTATTTATTACATCAAATCGAACAGCACATTCCTTTTGAACCCAACATTGAAATTACCCTCGAAGCGAATCCCGGCACAGCAGAAGCCGAACGTTTTTTAGGTTATGTACAAGCCGGCGTCAATCGTATTTCCATGGGCATTCAAAGTTTTTCTGATGAAAAATTGCAAAAATTGGGGCGTATTCATAATGCCGCCGAGGCAAAAAGTGCGGTAGGTTTTGCCCGCGTTTCTTCTCTGCGCAGTTTTAATTTAGATTTAATGCACGGTTTACCCAACCAAACCTTAAACGAAGCCTTAGATGATTTACGCCAAGCCATAGAACTGGCACCGCCACATTTGTCTTGGTATCAGCTCACCATCGAGCCGAATACAATGTTTGCCTACCGTCCACCGAAACTGCCTGATGACGATGAATTGTGGGATATTTTTGAGCAAGGTCATCAATTATTAACGGCGGCAGGCTATCAACAATATGAAACTTCAGCCTACGCCAAACCGGGCTTTCAGTGCCAACACAATTTAAATTACTGGCGCTTTGGCGATTATCTTGCCATTGGTTGTGGTGCCCACGGCAAACTCAGTTTTCCAAACGGAAAGATTTTGCGTTACAGCAAAACCAAACACCCGAAAGGCTACATGCGTGGCGAATATTTGTATGAAGAACGGGACGTCAGCGCCGAAGATCGCCCTTTTGAATTCTTTATGAATCGGTTTCGCTTATTGGAAGCCGTGCCGAAAAGTGAATTTGAACAATTCACCGGCTTGTCATTAAGTGCGGTAGATAAAACGATGGCTTGGGCGCTGGATCAAAAATTCATCACGGAAACTGACCGCACTTGGCAAGTCACCGAGCATGGAAAACTGTTTTTAAACGAGCTATTAGAAGGCTTTTTGCCCGAATAATCTTGCTCTACTTGTTTATGCTAGTAAAACTAATTAAAGTAAACGCAATCGTTTACTTATTTGTTTCAGCGTCATGTTCTGATGTTAAGGAGAAAAAATGAATCAACTTGAAATGAAAAAAATCGCCGCGCAAGCGGCTTTGCAATTTGTAAAGCCGGAGATGATCGTAGGCGTGGGGAGCGGTTCCACTGTGAATTGTTTTATTGAAGCGCTTGGCTCAATGAAAGATGAAATCAAAGGTGCTGTAGCAGCCTCCAAAAATTCGGAAGAATTACTGAAAAAACATGGTATTGAAGTATTTAGTGCAAATGATGTGGCAGGCTTAGATATTTATGTGGATGGCGCCGATGAAATCAATCCGCAAAAAATGATGATCAAAGGCGGCGGTGCGGCATTAACCCGTGAAAAAATTGTGGCTGCATTGGCAAAAAATTTCATCTGCATCGTGGATAGCAGCAAACAAGTGGATGTGTTAGGCTCAACCTTCCCATTGCCGGTAGAAGTGATCCCAATGGCACGTTCACAAGTAGCGCGTAAATTGGTGGCACTCGGCGGTGCGCCGGAATATCGTGAAGGCGTTGTGACTGATAACGGCAACATCATTTTAGATGTGCATAATTTTGAAATTCTGAACCCGGTAGAAATGGAAAAAAAATTAAATAACATTGCAGGTGTCGTGACTAACGGCGTGTTTGCTTTACGCCCGGCAGATACTGTCATTGTCGGCACACCGGACGGTGCAAAAATCATTTAAACATCATTGGAGAGAAATATGACATCAAAAGTTTCATTAGATAAAAATAAAATCAAATTTGTGTTGTTGGAGGGCGTTCACCAAAGCGCCTTAGATACGTTGCACGCCGCGGGTTACACCAACATTGATTACTACAAAAAAGCATTGGACGGCGATGAACTCAAAGAAGCCATCAAAGATGCGCACTTTATCGGCTTACGCTCGCGCACCCATTTAACTGAAGAAATGATTGCGGCCGCACCGAAATTGATCGCCATCGGCTGTTTCTGTATCGGCACCAACCAAGTAGATTTGAACGCAGCGAAAGTACGCGGCATTCCAGTCTTTAATGCACCGTTCTCCAATACGCGTTCTGTGGCGGAATTAGTGTTAGGTGAAATCCTATTATTAATGCGTAATATTCCGCAAGCCAATGCGGATGTGCACCGCGGTTTATGGAATAAATCGGCTGTGGGTTCACACGAAGTACGTGGCAAAAAATTAGGGATCGTGGGTTACGGCCATATTGGTTCACAACTTAGTATTATTGCTGAATCCTTGGGCATGGATGTGCATTTCTACGACATTGAAAACAAACTTCCTCTTGGCAACGCCAAACAAGTTCGTAGCTTGGAAGAATTGCTCGGTTCTTGCGATGTCATTTCCCTACACGTGCCTGAATTGCCATCTACCCGCAATTTAATCAGCGCAGAACGTATTGCCCAATTAAAACAAGATGCCATTTTAATTAACGCAGCACGTGGCACCGTCGTGGACATTGATGCATTAGCCAAGGCGTTAGAAGAAGGCAAAATACGCGGTGCAGCAATCGACGTATTCCCGGAAGAACCGGCATCCATTAACGAAGAATTTATTTCCCCATTACGCAAATTCGATAATGTGATCTTAACGCCGCACATCGGTGGTTCTACCGCCGAAGCACAAGAAAATATTGGATTTGAAGTCGCCGGCAAATTTGTGAAATATTCCGACAACGGCTCAACCTTATCTTCCGTTAACTTCCCAGAAGTGTCTCTACCGGAACACGAAGGCTCCAAACGCTTGTTGCACATTCACGAAAACCGCCCGGGCATCTTGACAAAAATCAACCAAATTTTCGTTGAAGCCAATGTCAATATCGCGGCGCAATATTTACAGACCGATCCGAAAATCGGCTATGTGGTAATTGATGTGGAAACCGACGATTCCGCACCATTGATCGATAAATTGCGTCATATTGAGGGCACAATTCGCACGCGGATCTTGTTTTAACGAAAAAATAACAATCCGCACGTAAAACGTGCGGTTTTT
>NZ_KE952608.1:0-452 GCF_000466335.1 Aggregatibacter sp. oral taxon 458 str. W10330
GATAGCGATCTTTATTTTCTTTAACAATTTGGATAAGTTAATCTATTTGTATAACGGCGGTATGGCCGTTATACTTACCAAACTCCTTATCATAAAATCCGTTAGCGAAATACAGTGGTTAATTTGCTGATTTTCCTTGCTTTTTTAGGTAGGGAGCAGCCGCCTCCGCGTGGCTGTGTGTTGAAACACGGTCGAGCGACTGAAAAGGGATTGTGGTGCGGGGCAGCCGCCTCCGCGTGGCTGTGTGTTGAAACCACTTATCGCCCTCTTGGCGTAGCTGATAAACAACGCAGCCGCCTCCGCGTGGCTGTGTGTTGAAACAAGCTCAATCGAAGATTTAAAGAAAAAAGTCATCGCAGCCGCCTCCGCGTGGCTGTGTGTTGAAACATGCTACCCACGCCGACGGCCGCAATAACAAAAAGGCAGCCGCCTCCGCGTGGCTGTGTGTTGAA
>NZ_KE952608.1:552-1188 GCF_000466335.1 Aggregatibacter sp. oral taxon 458 str. W10330
CGCAGCCGCCTCCGCGTGGCTGTGTGTTGAAACGGATATAAAACGGAAAGACTGTATATCCGAACATATGCAGCCGCCTCCGCGTGGCTGTGTGTTGAAACCGATAGCACAGAGACCGTCGGCGGAAATAAAACGAGCAGCCGCCTCCGCGTGGCTGTGTGTTGAAACAATTCGACGGCGTTGCCGCAGGGAGAAGAGGAGGCAGCCGCCTCCGCGTGGCTGTGTGTTGAAACATTGGAAAATGAATATACAAATATACACAAATATAGCAGCCGCCTCCGCGTGGCTGTGTGTTGAAACCATTTAAAGCGTTCTTTTGCCACTTATCGACCTCGCAGCCGCCTCCGCGTGGCTGTGTGTTGAAACGAATATCAATCCAAGGGTGAATATTGGGTACTCAAGGCAGCCGCCTCCGCGTGGCTGTGTGTTGAAACCTGTTGTGCTTTGATGGTTTGGGCTTGAGCTTGGGCGCAGCCGCCTCCGCGTGGCTGTGTGTTGAAACTCCATTTTCAAAATCACTTTCCCAACTATCTCAATATGCAGCCACCTTCGGGTGGCTGTGTGTTGAAACCGGCAAGCAGTTGTTATATCCGGCGGCTATCAAAGCAGCCACCTTCGGGTGGCTGTGTGTTGAAA
>NZ_KE952608.1:1288-62155 GCF_000466335.1 Aggregatibacter sp. oral taxon 458 str. W10330
CAGCCACCTTCGGGTGGCTGTGTGTTGAAACCTGCAAGGTATGGAAAAGACCAAGCGCATTGAAGGCAGCCACCTTCGGGTGGCTGTGTGTTGAAACTTGCCATTGCAGCACTTATCTTTTTTATCCCTGGGCAGCCACCTTCGGGTGGCTGTGTGTTGAAACAGCCGTGCGATCAGAATTGGAAGAAATTGATCGCCGCAGCCACCTTCGGGCGGCTGTGTGTTGAAACAAACTTTATGAAATCGCAAAATATTGTGACGAATGCAGCCGCCTTCGCGCGGCTGTGTGTTGAAACTTCTCCGCTTGCTTTGCCGAGTTTGCGGTAACGGGGCAGCCGCCTCCACGCGGCTGTGTGTTGAAACCCTGTTTGAGCTGTCTTCTGGGTATCCAGGGCACCGGCAGCCGCCTCCGCGCGGCTGTGTGTTGAAACCACGCCGTTTCGCCAATGTCGATGTCAACTTTAGCAGCCGCCTCCGCGCGGCTGTGTGTTGAAACACGATTGCCAAACGGGCGATCGGCTTTCGGGTCAAGCAGCCGCCTTCGCACGGCTGTGAATGATTTTTTCGTGCAACAAGTTGCACGCTACAAGGGATATTACATTTTCTAAGTGCTTGTGCGTTGTCAGTTGCGTTTAACCGTTTTAAAATCGCTTCGTATGAGTTCAAGATTAGCGTTGAACTTAATCTTGAATGTGAACGTGAGATTATCTGCCATGAGGTAACCTTTATGGATAAAAACATTGATGTCCGTTGGATTGGTTTGGTGGTTGTGTTGCTACCGTATGAAATCGGCCTATTGTTTATGCTGTTTGGTGCTATCACCCTCGTCCAAGTGCTGTTTTTCGGCACCTTGTTTTATGCCTTTCTGTGGGCAATCGTTGCTTTCTTCCGCAATCCTAAAGATGTCATATTGCTTTTGATTATCGGTTCAAAACTTTAAAAAACGACCGCACTTTAAGATGCGCTGAGTACCGTATGATGAGCATGATATTGTTGTGCGATTTATTGATGGATAATAGGGATAATGGCGCTGTATTTTAATTTTCTACGTAATATAAGATTTAACCGATAGCCTCTGATTTCCTTGATGTATTTTTTGCCATTAAATTTTAATGAACATATCACCGTTGTGGTGTAGAGCAGGGGAGTCCTTAATCAAAAAGGCCAAGTCCTGTATTAAACTTAGCCTTTAGATTAAATAGATTCTATTTGGGAGAATGAATTATTATTCTGCTATCGGGATAATTTTTGTAGCGTGGGAGCCTTTGTCGCCGTGAATGACTTCAAATTGTACTTTTTGACCTGCTTTTAGAGAGCGGTAGCCTTCCATTTCAATAACAGAATAGTGTGCAAAAATATCGGTATCACTGCCTTCTGCTGAAATAAAGCCAAATCCTTTTGCATTATTAAACCATTTAACAACACCAACTTCCATAATTTACACCTCTTATGGTTTTAGTTCTTCTCGAACCACATTTACTTCAATAAGACATACAGCCCTATCACCTTAATTTGCTGGTGATCATCTTTAAATAAATTTACTGTGTATGCAATAAGAAAAGTTTCAAAATCAAACAGAGATCACAAAAATTCATAAAAATAATGTGCAAAAACCTTCAGCTTTTCTTCTTTGGCGGCGAATTATTTGTGATTTTGTGTATTTTTATTCTGTTCCCGTAATTGTTTTGCCACTAAGGCAATAGCTTCTCCGCTGCCAATGCCTTGCGCCATGAGTTCTTGAATTTTTTCAACGGCACGTTGTTGCTGTTCATGGGTGAGATTTAGCAAATCGTTGTCTAGCATTTTTGTCTTTCCTTTCATTTAAAAGTGCGGTGATTTTTCGCAATGTTTTTACCACTGAAAAGTCTGCATGAGATTTTGCCATTGCGCATCCAGTCCAGCTTGAATTGTCATCGGAAGTTGAGTCAATGGATGAACAAAGGTTAATTTTTCTGCGTGTAACAGTAAACGGGCGCAGCCGGTGTGTTCTATTAATGCACGATTTTGATGCAAATCGCCATATTGTGTATCCCCTAAAATTGGGTGAAAAATATGTTTCATGTGACGACGCAACTGATGCTTACGTCCGGTTTGCGGAATTAAACGCACCAGAGAATAACGGGAAGTGGCATAACGCCCTACACCGTAAGGCATTTCTACGGTCTGCAATCCTTCGTAAAAAGTGACCGCACTTTGTGGCGCTTTATCCGGTTGGGAGAATTTATCGGCAATTTTATCTAACTGAACCTTGAGCGGATAATCAATTTTACCATGCCCTGTCACATATCCTCTCACTACCGCGAGATACTGCTTTTCTATTTGTTTTTGCTCAAACTGTTGGCATAACATATTCGCTATTTCACTGTTTAAGGCAAACACCAGAACGCCGGATGTTGGACGATCTAAGCGATGAATCGGATAAACGCGTTGCCCGATTTGATCGCGCAAAGTTTGCATCACAAATTGGGTCTCATGGCGATCAAGCCAGCTGCGATGTACCAACATGCCTGCCGGTTTATTGACGGCGACCAATACATCATCTTGATATAAAATCTCTAACATGGTTGTTGTAGCAGCTTTTCAATTTCTATGATCGGGATTAATAATTCCGCCAAATAATCTTCTTCTTTCAGTGCCTCTTCCAAATAAGGGGTGATTGCGATTTGGCGTGGCAAGGGTGCCTGACTTTCCAATAGGGCGTACATACGTGGAATAAAAATCCATTGCAGCCATTCTGTTGGCTGCATTGTATCCAGTGCAAAAGGTTGTTCGCTTAAAAAAGCCTCTGCGTTTGGTGGCATGCTTTGCCATAATGCCAAACGCGTCATCGTATGCTGTAAATGTTGTAAATGTAATCGAGTTTGTTGATGCATAAAACACCTCATAAAATAAGCGCGTCATTGTAGAAGATTTCATGCTTTTGCGCCAGTTACACAAATTTCGTGTAAAATTCTGCTTTTTATATTAACGTGATCCATTATGTATTTAATTGAAGCCTTCTTTTCTCTCCAGCCGAGTGATTTTTCATTGGAAAAACAAGCTCATTGCGTTAATCAAGTAATTGAACAATGGCGTTATAACGGACAGATTATTGGGCGTGAAATCCCACAATTTCTTGCCGAGCAGGAAAATCAACAAGGCTTGGCGGTGCGTGTGACTTGTCCAGAGCAAACTTCATTATTAGCGGAATTTAACAATCAGCCGGTCACACAAGCCCTTCTAGAAGCAGAAAAGTGCAGTGTGTTTTTCGAGAGTTTTCAAATCGTCGCAGAAGATCTTAATTCTGACATGACCGCAACAGAAACGCCTTCTTGGCAATTGCTCTATACGACCTATTTGCAGTCTTGTTCCCCTTTACATAGCGGTGATACGTTGCAACCGATTCCGTTATATAAACAGCTAAAAAACATACCGCACTTGGCAATGGATATGATCAAGTGGCAAGAAAATTGGCAGGCGTGTGATCAGTTGCAAATGAATGGTTCGGTGTTAGAACAAGAGGCCTTGGCGCAAATTAGCAATACGCAAACTCCATTGTTCAAACATGGCTATTACCTCGCTCAAGAAATTACTCGCCAAAGTGGCATTCCCACATACTATTATTTGTATCGAATCGGCGGAGAAAGCCGAGAAGCCGAGTTAGACTCCCATTGCCCCTTATGCAAACGGCCGTGGACGCTGGAGCAACCACTGTTTGACTTCTTATATTTTAAATGCGATCACTGCCGTCTTGTTTCCAATCTTTCATGGCACTGGCAATGACCCTCATTGTAACAGGAGGCTGAAATCATTGGTGAGCGTGCGATGAAGAGTGAGAAAAAAAGTAGCCCTGGGAGTATCGATAAAGTTAAAATTTAAGCAATTAAATGTATTAAGGAATTTTTTGCTTGCAACAACGAGATAAATCCTTATAATCGGCATCCGTTCTCAACAAGAAAATTTATCAGTGTTGCCTGGGTGGCGAAATTGGTAGACGCAGCGGATTCAAAATCCGCCGTTGAATAAACGTGTCGGTTCGAGTCCGACCCTAGGCACCAATGATAAGTTTTATCAAAATATAAGCCGCTTTTTAAAGCGGCTTTTTTATTATCTAAATAATGAAAAATCAATAACTTACAATCTAATCACAATCCCCCTATCATTAAAACTACTGTATATATTTACATTTATTTACTGTTCATTTATGATCTGTTTAGATCATAAATGAAGTGAATTTGCACCAAAATTGCCTATTTATTTTAATAAATCTTTTAATCCGGCTTTCATGGCGGACATTTGGCTTTCGTATAGCGCTTTTTTCTCACGCTCATCAATCATATACATGATGGTTTCTGAGAGCGTCATTTTCATTTTGCGAGAATATTTGGATAAACGTAACCAAACGGCATATTCCAAATCAATAGATTTTTTCTTGGTAGATTGTTTTTCAGCATTAAAAAAACGCTTTCTTCTGGCGCGGATGGCTTGATCGAGTTTTGTCACCAATTCTGGCGCTAAATGGGTTTTTATCCATTCTTCAATTTGTTGCGGATAGTTTTGGCAGCCGATGAGTTGTTTTACGATGTCTTCTTGTAAACTTTTTTCCGTGTAACGGGTGATATTTTCCCCTTCACGGGCCTTTTTGGTTAAATAGACCCATTTCCAATGCGCTTCTTGATTTTCTAACTTTTGATATTTCATTTTTTTACATGATTTTAGTGACGTGGTAACTGTGTGACTATACGCTTTTTGTGGCGGATTTTCCAGCAAATTTTCCTCGATACGCATAAATATGCGATAATGTTGTCAAATTATCTTTAACGTAGAGAGTCGTCGTGTCTTCATCTTATAATACTTTGCCTTGGCAGGAACTTCGCCCGACATTGAGCGTGACGGAAATCCCTTCACATTCTCAAGATTTTTTCGCATTACAACCCCGCGCAGAAAAAGCGATTCGTCATTTCATTAAAAATTCCCACCGCACTTTATTGGTGCTTAAAGCGGATGATCAGGCAGAATATGCGCCGTTATTGGAACAATTTATTCAATTACAAAAGCCAATGCCGGATTTGTGTGGCGTGCAATACATTATTGAACAAGGCGATTCCTTTTCTTTTCCACGCATTTCTGCAGCATCGGCGCAGTCTCATCATGACAATTTTGCTACGCAAAAAAGTGTAGCAACCGCGTTATATTTCGATCAGTTTCAGTTATTTGGTTCCGTGAAAATTCACGCGACCTCGCACGACATTCAGCTGAATCCAGGCTTGGTTCATCAGGTGAATGGCGGTATTTTAATTGTCACTGCCGGCGCATTATTGGCGCAATTTGATTTATGGCAACGGCTCAAACATATTCTCACCACCGGCGTATTTAACTGGTATTCTGCGCATCCGTTTAAAACCTTGCCTTGCGATATTCCGAGTTATCCATTGCAGTTAAAAGTCATTGTCTTAGGCAATCGTACAGAATTGGCGACATTGGAAGAGTTGGAAGAAGAGCTTTATCACTTGGCGGATTATGCGGAAATTGAGAGTTATTGCCGTGTTGCCAATGCGGAGCAACAGCAACAATGGATGGGGTATGTTCAAGCTGTTGCACAACAACATCAATTACCCATGTTGGAGTTGAGTGGCTTTAATAAACTGTATCAATTATTGGTACGTGATAGTGAAAATCGCGACTTGATTAATATCTCGCCGTTGATGTTAAAAAATATCTTGACGGAGACGGCACTTTTAACCCAGTCCACCTCCTTAAGTGCGGTAGATTTTGAGCGTTATTTTTTACATAAAACCGAGCAATTTGGCTTTTTGCGTGAACAAACTTACGATAGCATTTTGCAGGAACAAATTTATGTGGCGACTGAAGGCGAAATGGTGGGGCAGATTAATGGTTTGTCCGTCATTGAATATCCGGGGACGCCGCTCGTTTTTGGTGAACCTTCTCGTATTAGTTGTATTGTGCAATATGGTGATGGTGAAGTCGTAGATGTGGAGCGCAAAACCGAATTGGCGGGGAATATTCACAGCAAAGGCATTTTGATTGCAGAAGCCTGTTTAGCGAATATTTTAGAATTGCCTTCTCAATTGCCGTTTTCGGCTTCCTTGGTTTTTGAGCAATCTTACGGTGAAATTGATGGTGATAGCGCTTCTTTAGCCGGCTTTTGCGTGTTAGTCAGTGCCTTGTCCGATTTGCCGTTGCCACAATCCATTGCCATTACCGGGGCGATCGATCAGTTTGGTTTGGTGCATTCTGTCGGAGGCGTAAATGAAAAAATTGAAGGTTTCTTCACCATTTGTCAGCGTCGCGGACTGACCGGTAAACAGGGCGTGATTATTCCGAGTGCCGTAGTGAATCAATTGAGTTTATCTGAGGCGGTTATAAGTGCGGTGAAAAATCAGACATTTTTTATTTATCCCGTAGAAGCCGTGGATCAGGCCTGTGAAATTTTGTTACAACGTGACTTAGTGGAACAAGATGATAAAGACTATACGCCAGATACACTGCCATTAGCACGCTTAATTAACCAACGTATTAATCAATATGCTGATCGGCAGTCACATCGAGAGGGTTTTTGGGATTTGTTGTTTTCCCGCAAAAGCCATTAATTCAAAATTGCCATTAAAAATTAACTGATCGGACAAGTTAGGCGTACAAGTGTTAGCTATTCTAAATGTAGTGAGGCTTTGTTAGAATCCGCGTAACGTTTGTATTTTAACAACACATTGACTTTTTATAGGATTTTAATAATGAACACTTGTACACCAAACATTAAAGACAGTTATTCTTACGAAGATTTATTAGCCTCCGGACGTGGAGAACTGTTTGGTAAAGAAGGGCCGCAACTTCCTGCGCCAACTATGCTAATGATGGATCGTATTGTGAAAATGACTGAAGATGGTGGTACATTTGGTAAAGGTTACATTGAAGCTGAACTCGATATTCACCCTGATTTGCCATTTTTTGCTTGTCATTTTATTGGCGATCCGGTCATGCCGGGCTGCTTAGGCTTAGATGCCATGTGGCAATTAGTCGGCTTCTTCCTTGGCTGGGTTGGTGGCAAAGGCAAAGGTCGTGCGTTAGGTGTCGGCGAAGTGAAATTCACCGGTCAGATTCTGCCAACCGCCAAAAAAGTGGTTTATCGCATTAATATGAAACGTGTCATCAACCGCAAATTAGTGATGGGCATGGCAGACGGCGAAGTAGAGGTGGACGGTCGTGTTATCTACACCGCAACAGATTTGAAAGTCGGTTTATTCCAAGATACTTCCAGTTTTTAACAGCGAAACGATATAAAATGAGAAAGCGAGATCGAAGGATCTCGCTTTTGTTTTAACGGTTTTGTTTTAATAAGATGTCATTGATGTCACGTGATTTTTTGACGGAGATCACTAATTTTAACTAAAAGCGTTGTAATTCTTTCTGCCTCTTCTAGAATACTCATAAAGCGTTAGTTTTAGGCTGTATTTTAGTTGTAGGTGCCGTATGCAAGTTTTCAATTCTCCAGCACAAATTGCCGAAGCAATCGGTGTTTCTTCTTCTCATTTAGCGCATTTACTGATAGACGTGCGTTTGATTTATGCCCCTCCGGAAACACGGCATGATTTCACCGCACTTTTGCAACCGCCAAGTCATCGGATAAACGCAGTATTTTATGAGGCTTTCACGCGCATCTCTCTTGTTTTATTCATATTATCATTCCCTCATTATCGCTTAAACCTTTCAGCTTCTCGTCAAAGAGAAACCTTTCCGATTCACCAACACGCGCTTTTACCATTCAATTTGCCCTGTTTATTGGCGTTGAGCAATATGCAAATCGCGTTCCTTTTCTCTTCATTTATTAAGCCCGCAGAGCTTAGCGAGGATTTATTATGACTCAACTAGTAGCGCAATCCGTGATTAATCAATTCTTTGATGGAACGCATTCTGATCCTTTTTCCGTATTGGGTATGCACGAAACC
The DNA here is from genome assembly GCF_000466335.1 of Aggregatibacter sp. oral taxon 458 str. W10330. NCBI lineage: Bacteria > Pseudomonadati > Pseudomonadota > Gammaproteobacteria > Pasteurellales > Pasteurellaceae > Aggregatibacter > Aggregatibacter sp. oral taxon 458. The sequence continues at coordinate 9,232 of NZ_KE952608.1, forward strand.
GATAATGGCATTGAAATTCGTGCTTTATTGCCGGATGCGTGTCGTGTCAGCGTCATTGATAAAGAAAATCAAGACACCGTCTGTGAATTGGATTGCTTAGATGACAGAGGTTTTTTTGCTGGTGTTGTGCCGAAAACCCGAGATTTCTTTGCCTATCAATTACAAGTGTATTGGGGCAAAGAATCGCAAATCCTCGAAGACCCTTATCGTTATCATCCCATGATTAATGATTTGGATGAATGGCTTTTAGCTGAAGGCTCATTCTTACGTCCGTATGAAGTGTTAGGTGCGCATTTTATCGAATGTGATGGTGTTTCCGGTGTGAATTTCCGCTTGTGGGCACCGAACGCTAAACGGGTATCTGTGGTAGGGGATTTCAACTATTGGGACGGTCGTCGCCATCCGATGCGCTTACATCCTGCAAGTGGCGTATGGGAATTATTCCTACCGAAAGTCGCATTAGGGCAGTTGTATAAATTTGAATTAATTGATTGCCACGGCAATTTACGCTTAAAAGCCGACCCTTACGCATTCAGTTCACAGTTACGTCCTGATACAGCGTCACAAATTAGTGCGTTGCCGGATATCGTGCCAATGACAGAAGCCCGCCGTAAAGCCAATCAATGGGATCAACCGATTTCTATTTATGAAGTGCATTTGGGCTCTTGGCGCCGTAATTTAGAAAATAACTTCTGGCTAGATTACGACCAAATCGGCGATGAATTGATTCCTTATGTAAAAGAAATGGGCTTTACTCACATTGAATTTTTGCCGCTTTCCGAATTCCCATTTGATGGGTCTTGGGGCTACCAACCGCTAGGGTTGTATTCTCCGACCAGCCGTTTTGGTACACCGGAAGGGTTTAAACGTTTAGTTGAACGCGCCCATGACGCCGGTATCAACGTGATTTTGGACTGGGTACCGGGGCATTTCCCAAGCGATACCCATGGTTTAGTGGCTTTTGACGGCACAGCATTATATGAGCACGCCGATCCGCGCGAAGGGTTCCATCAAGACTGGAACACGCTCATTTACAACTACGGTCGCAACGAAGTGAAGAACTTCCTGTCCAGTAACGCCTTGTATTGGATTGAGCGTTTCGGTGTTGATGGTATCCGTGTCGATGCCGTGGCCTCCATGATTTATCGTGATTACAGCCGTGCCGAAGGCGAATGGATTCCAAACCAATACGGCGGACGGGAAAATTTAGAAGCCATTGAATTCTTAAAACACACCAACTGGAAAATTCATAGTGAAGTGCAAGGAGCGGTTTCCATTGCGGAAGAATCGACCTCTTTTGCCGGTGTAACACATCCAACCGAAAAGGGGGGCTTAGGCTTTAATTTCAAATGGAATATGGGCTGGATGAATGACACCCTTTCTTACATGGAAAAAGATCCGATCTATCGCGAATATCACCACAACCAAATGACTTTCGGCATGGTGTATCAATACAGTGAAAACTTTGTGTTACCGCTTTCCCACGATGAAGTGGTGCATGGCAAATGTTCCTTAATCGGTAAAATGCCGGGGGATGCATGGCAAAAATTCGCTAACTTACGTGCTTATTACGGTTATATGTGGGGCTATCCGGGTAAAAAATTATTGTTTATGGGAAATGAATTTGCCCAAGGTCGCGAATGGAATTACCGCGAAAGCCTTGATTGGTTCTTATTGGATGAATCCATCGGCGGAAGATGGCACATCGGTATGCAACAGTTGGTGAAAGACCTCAATAAAATTTACCGCGAAAATGCACCGCTCTTTGAACTGGATTCTGATCCGCAAGGCTTCGATTGGTTGGTGGTGGATGATGCGCAAAACTCCGTATTTGCCTTTGAGCGACGTAGCAGCAAAGGCGAGCGCATTATTGTGATCAGTAACTTTACGCCGGTGCCACGTCATGATTATCGCATTGGCGTGAATGTTGCAGGTCAATATCACGAAATTTTAAATACGGATTCATCCTTTTACGAAGGCTCAAATCTTGGTAACTGCGGTGCAGTGGAAAGTGAGGCAATCCCAAGCCACGGACGAGATCATTCTATTTCTGTTTCGATTCCGCCATTGGCAACCCTCTATTTGAAATATCAAGGATAAGGCATGGTTGCAGTAAAAAATCAGGGCAAGGCTTATCCCTTCGGTTATAGCCAATATGAAGAAAACGGCGAGCAAATCACTCACTTTGCGCTGTATTCTTCTGTGGCGGATGCCGTGGAGTTGTGCCTGTTTGAGAACGGCAAAAAAGAACAGCGTTTCGCTATGCATCGTAGCGAAAATGTTTGGCATATTGCGCTTAGTGGCGTTACTCAGGGGACGCAATACGGTTTTAGAATCACCGCCGAAAATGACCGCACTTTGGCCAATCCAAACAAGCTCATGCTTGATCCTTATGCTAAAGCCGTGGTGGGTAAACCGGATTTAAGTTCGGCAGAAGTGCGGTCGATTTTTCAGTTAAATGATCCACGAGATAACGCGGAATTTGCGCCGAAAGGTCAAATCATTGAGACCACCTTTGACTGGCAAAACGACAAAGCCCCGAAAACACCTTGGGCAGAGACGATAATTTATGAACTCAGCATAAAAGGCTTTAGCCAATTACGCATGGATCTCCCTGAAAAGTTACGCGGAACCTATGCCGGTTTGGCGCAACCGCAAAGTGTGGCGTATTTAAAAGCATTAGGTATCACCGCCGTGGAATTGTTGCCGATTAATTACCACGTGAACGAACCGCATTTGCAAGAAAAAGGATTACAAAATTATTGGGGCTATAACCCGTTGGCTATGTTTGCCGTAGAGCCAAAGTATTGTTCCGAAGCAAACCATGAAAACCCGTTATATGAATTCAAAAGCATGGTGAAAGCCTTACATGAAGCGGGCATTGAAGTGATTTTAGACGTGGTGTTTAACCACACGGCAGAATCGGAGAAACCATTTCCAACATTCAGCCAACGTGGCATTGATGATCGGACGTATTATTGGCAAAACGAACAAGGCGAATATATTAACTGGACAGGTTGCGGCAATATGCTGAACCTCGCCAATGACATCACCCGAAAATGGGTGGTGGATTGCCTGCGTTATTGGGTGGAAGAATGTCATGTGGATGGTTTCCGTTTTGATTTAGGCACGGTGTTAGGACGTGAATCGCCGGATTTCAATCCACACGCCAAACTGTTTGATGACATCGCGCAAACACCGAGTTTACAACAGGTGAAATTCATCAGCGAACCTTGGGATATCGGACATTATGGTTATCAATTAGGGCGTTTTCCCCATTATTTTGCCGAATGGAACGACCGCTTCCGTGATGATATGTGTCGTTTTTGGTTATGGAAAAGTGGGGAAGTGGGCGCATTTGCCGAACGTTTTGCCGGCTCAAGTGATCTGTTCAAGCGAGAAACGCGTTTGCCACACACCACCCTGAATTTTATTACTGCACACGACGGTTTCACGTTACGCGATTTGGTCAGTTATAACCATAAGCATAACGAGGCGAACGGTGAAGACAATCGCGATGGTCGCAATGAAAATTACAGTTACAACCATGGCATTGAGGGCAGTCAATTAGACCTCAATGACGAATACCAAAGTGCGGTGGAAAATCAGCGCGTTTTAGCGCAAAGCGGATTGTTGGCAAGTTTGCTGCTAGGCAACGGTACACCAATGTTGCTTGCCGGCGATGAATTCGGCAACACGCAATTCGGTAACAATAACGCCTATTGTCAGGATAATGAAATCACATGGCTGAAATGGCAGGATTTCAATCAGGAATTATTTGACTTGACCAAACAACTAATTGCAACACGAAAACAAATTCAAAGTTTGCAACGGGATGTTTGGTGGTCGGATGAAAATGTCACTTGGCTTAATATTGAGGGAAAATCAATGCAAGTCGAAGATTGGCATCATCGGGAAAGCAAGGCGCTGCAAGTGGTATTAGATCAGCGATGGCTTTTCTTAATCAATGCGAAAGCAGAACCGCAGTCTTTTACATTGCCAAACGAGATAAATGGTCAATGGAAAGCTAGGGCAGGAACAACAAACTTAACGATTCAACAACAGCAAGTTGAAGTGGGTGGTATGGCGTTTTGTGTGTTGGAAAATATGGATAATTAAAAAAATAACGGAGTTTATTATGAAAAACGGTCTTTCCCAACTTCCTAACAAATATGATTTAGTCAAAAATACGCTTGTGCTGATTTTAGCCGGTGGTCGTGGCTCACGCCTGCACGAATTAACGGATAAACGTGCAAAACCGGCACTGTATTTTGGGGGAAATCGCCGAATCATCGATTTCGCGTTGTCCAACTGTATTAACTCCGGCTTAAATCGTATTGGGGTTGTCACGCAGTATGCTGCCCACTCTTTATTACGTCATTTACAAAAAGGGTGGTCTTTCTTGCCACAAGAACGGGGTGAATTCATTGATATGCTCCCGGCGCGCCAACAAATTGATGATTCCACGTGGTATCGCGGTACAGCTGATGCGGTATATCAAAACATGGCGATTATTCGAGATCACTACAAACCAAAATATATTCTCATTCTTGCCGGCGACCATATTTATAAACAAGACTACAGCCAAATGTTGTTAGATCATGTCACCAGTGGGGCAAAATGTACCGTGGGGTGTATTGAAGTGCCACGCTCCGAGGCTCATGAATTTGGCGTGATGGCGGTCAACGAAAATCTAAAAGTAAAAGCGTTCGTGGAAAAACCGAAAGATCCGCCTGCCATGGTAGGCAAACCGGAAACTTCATTGGCATCCATGGGGATCTATGTGTTTAATGCGGATTATCTTTATGAAATGCTAAATAAAGAAGTGAACACGCCTTGCACCTCTCATGACTTTGGTAAAGACGTATTGCCGAAATGTTTGGAAGAAGGCACGTTATACGCCCATCCGTTTAGTCGTTCCTGCATGGGACGTAACACGGAAGGCGATATTTATTGGCGCGATGTGGGGACATTAGACAGCTTCTGGCAATCGAATATCGACTTGGTGTCTGAGCATCCGCAATTAGATATTTATGACCAAACTTGGCCGATTCGTGGTAACCCGGTGCAAGCCTATCCGTCTAAATTCTTTTATAAAAATGCCAATGTTAAGCCGGTGGATAACTCCCTTATCGGCGGTGGTTGTGTCATTACCGATGCATCAATCAGCTATTCTGTGTTATTTGATCGGATTAAAATTAACGAAGGTTCCGTGATTGATCATTCTGTGATCTTGCCTGAAGTGACAATTGGCAAAAATTGCATATTGAAACATTGTATCGTGGATCGTCATTGTGTCATTCCGGACGGTATGCAAATTGGTGTGGACCGTGAATTGGACAGTAAACGTTTCCGTATTAGTTCAACCGGCAAAGTGATTTTAGTCACACCGTCTATGTTGAAAAAATTAGAAGGACAAGATGTGTTCTCGGAAGAACATTTAGACTAACGTGAAAGTGCGGTCTGTTTTCAACACGTTTTGATTTTTACTCGCTCCTTCGGAGCCGTTGGCAAAGCAACATTCAAAATTCTTCGGATTTTATGACCGCACTTTAAGAAGGCAAATGCAGGCGCAAGCGTCTTCGCTTGTGCCTGTAACAGAATTGTTTATAACGGCACGCGTTAGAAAACGCGCGTCATCTTCGGTGCCATTTTGGTGCCATATTAGGTAAATAAAATGAAAGTATTGCACGTTTGCTCGGAGTTATATCCTTTACTGAAAACCGGCGGATTAGCCGATGTGATGGGGGCATTGCCCTTTGCTCAAAAAGAAATCGGCATTGATGCGCGTATTTTGTTGCCGGCGTATCCGGCGATTGCGGCGGGCATTCCAAATACGTCAGTTGTTGCGGAATGGGATAATTTTGCCGGCCACATTGTTTTGCGTTACGGTGAATATCATGGCGTTGGCGTTTATCTTATTGACGCACCGCACTTGTATGGACGGGAAGGCAATCCGTATCATGATGGCTATTACAATGATTATGGCGATAACTATAAACGTTTTGCATTATTAGGCTGGGTGGGGGCGGAGTTGTCCACCGGATTAGATTACTGGTGGCGCGCTGACGTGGTTCATGCCCATGACTGGCACGCAGGTCTAACCGCAGCCTATTTATTTAATAAAGGCCGTCCGGCAAAATCGGTTTTCACCATTCATAATTTGGCGTATCAAGGGCAATTTGATTATCGCCATTTAGTTGAAATCGGCTTGCCACACAGCATGTTCCATGTGGATGGATTAGAGTTGTTTGGACAAATTTCTTACTTAAAAGCTGGGCTTTATTATTCCGATGCGGTGACTGCCGTAAGCCCGACTTATGCAAAAGAAATTACCACACCGGAATTTGCGTATGGCTTACAAGGCTTACTTTCTACCCTGGATCATGAAGGGCGTTTGGTCGGTATTCTCAATGGTGTTGATGAAAAAATTTGGCATCCGATGAACGATCAGTATATTCAACATCATTACAAGTTGAAGTACATGGGCGGTAAGGCAAAAAATAAAGCGGATTTACAAGCTTATTTTAACCTTCCGGAACAAGCTGATGCGTTATTGTTTGTGATGGTGACCCGTTTAACGGAACAAAAAGGCGTGGATTTATTGCTAGAAAGCGCGGATGAAATTGTTAAACAGGGCGGACAGTTGGCGATTCTTGGTTCAGGCGCACCGCACTTAGAAGCCGGTATTCGTCAATTAGCGGAAACCTATCCGCAAAATATTGCCGTTAAAATTGGCTACGATGAAGCGTTGTCACATCTCATGGTTGCCGGTGGCGATGTCATTTTAGTGCCAAGCCGTTTTGAACCTTGCGGTTTAACCCAGCTTTACGGTTTAAAATACGGTACCTTACCTCTTGTTCGCGCCACCGGTGGTTTAGCGGATACCGTCGTCAATAGTACCGCAGAAAATATTCAAGCTCGAACAGCAACCGGTTTTGTTTTCTCTCACGCAACGGCCGAGGAACTCCGTAATGCCTTGCAGGCAGCGTTTGCGTTATGGAAAAAACAACGTTTATGGACAACGGTTCGTGTAACTGCAATGGAACAAGATTTCAGTTGGCAAATCTCTGCAACCCACTACCAACATTTATATCAACGAATTTTATCTCACTCATGAAACACCTATGTTCTGCGTAAAGAAAAATAATCTTTGCGCAGAAGAGTGTTGTTTTTTTATCTTGAATGATTAAAATTCATCCGCTTTTTATTTACTGAGGATGTTTTCTTATGATAATGGATAATTTTGATTCTCCATTCCTGTACAATCGACCTGAAGTCAATGTTGATTCATTAAAAAAAACGATTGTTTATAAACTGATTTTTTTAATTGGTCGCTCTCCTAAAGAGGCGAGCCAACGAGATTGGCTCAATGCCACGTTATACGCGGTGCGGGATTTCGTCACTGAAGGTTGGATCACCACCGCGCGTGAAGCCAGATCAGAAGACGCTCGTCGTGTGTATTATTTATCAATGGAATTTCTGATTGGTCGTACGTTATCCAATGCCATGATTGCAGAAGGATTGTACGACATCGCCAAAGAAGCCCTTTCCGAATTAAACGTTGATTTAGAAGAGATTATTGAAAAAGAAGTGGATCCGGGTTTAGGTAACGGTGGGTTAGGTCGTTTAGCGGCCTGTTTCATGGATTCTATTGCCACCTTAGGCTTACCGGGCATGGGCTACGGTATTCGTTATGAATACGGAATGTTCCGTCAAAAAATTGAAGACGGACAACAAGTTGAACGTCCGGATGCGTGGTTAGAAAAAGGCGCGCCTTGGGAATTTATTCGTCCGTCTAAACGTTTCACCGTTTATTTTGGCGGTAACATTCATTTTGAAGACAAAAAATGTATTTGGAATAAAGGCGAAGAAGTGACCGCACTTGCTTATGACCAAGTGATTCCTGGCTATCAAAATGACTCTGCCGCCACATTACGTTTGTGGGCTGCTCATGCCGGCGAACTATTTAACTTAGAAGATTTTAACCGCGGTCAACACATTGCGGCGGTGGAAAGCCGTGCTTCCATTAAGAATCTTTCCCGTGTGCTTTATCCGGATGATTCCACTTGGAACGGTCGTGAATTACGTTTACGTCAAGAATATTTCTTGGTTTCTGCGTCATTGCAAGACATTATCCGCCGTCATAAACGCACGCATAGCAGCTTGGAAAATTTAGCGGATAAAGTGGCAATTCATTTAAATGATACCCATCCAGCATTAGCGATTCCTGAATTAATGCGTATTTTAATTGATGAAGAAGGCTTTTCATGGCAGAAAGCCTGGGATATGACCCGTCGCATTTTCTCTTATACTTGCCACACCTTGATGTCTGAAGCCTTGGAAACCTGGCCGGTGGAAATGATGGCGAAAATCTTACCGCGTCATTTACAAATGATTTTTGAAATTAACGATCATTTCTTGGAATACGTCAAAACTTACATCACTACCGACCTGGATTTCATTCGTCGCGTTTCTTTAATTGAAGAAGGGTATCAACGTAAAGTTCGCATGGGTTGGTTATCCGTAGTCGGTTCGCACAAAGTCAACGGTGTTGCGGCAATTCATTCTGATTTAATGGTGACATCGACTTTTGCGGATTTTGCACGTATTTATCCGGAACGTTTCACTAACGTGACCAACGGTATTACCCCGCGTCGTTGGCTTGCTGTGGCAAACCCACAATTAGCGTCGTTGTTTGATAAATATATCGGTTCTGATTGGCGTTGTGATTTAAGCCAAATCGAAAAATTAAAACAATACGCCCATGAAGCGGATTTCAAACACGCCATTGCCGATATTAAATTTGCAAATAAAGTGAAATTGGCAAATTACGTGAAGAAAACATTAGACATTGATCTTGATCCCCATGCGTTATTTGACGTTCAAGTCAAACGTATTCACGAATATAAACGTCAAATTTTGAACGTGTTGCATATTATTGCCCGTTACAACGCCATGTTAGAGCATCCGGAAAAAGATTGGCAACCTCGTGTGTTTATCTTAGCCGGTAAAGCGGCATCGGCTTACTACGCAGCGAAACAAACAATCCATTTAATTAATGATGTGGCGAATATTATTAATCACGATACCCGTTTGGGTGGCCGCTTAAAAGTGGTCTTCATCCCGAACTACAGCGTCAGTTTGGCTCAATTGATTATTCCGGCGGCAGATATTTCTGAACAAATTTCTTTAGCCGGTACAGAAGCCTCCGGTACCAGTAACATGAAATTTGCGTTAAATGGCGCATTAACCTTGGGGACATTGGATGGGGCGAATGTTGAGATTTTGGAAAATGTCGGCAAAGACCACATCTTTATTTTCGGCAACACCGTTGAGCAAGTCGAGAAGCTACGTCGTGATGGTTACCATCCATTTGATTTTTACCAAAATGATGGGGAACTGAGAAACGTTGTGGATCAAATCATTAATGGGCACTTTTCACCGAATGATCCAAATCGTTATCAACAACTGTTACAGGGGTTGCAATATCACGATTTCTACCAAGCCTTTGCGGATTTCCGTAGCTATGTGGAGACACAAAAATTGGTGGATGAAAAATATAAAAATCGTGATGCGTGGATTGACAGCACGATTCAAAATATCGTCAACATGGGTTATTTCTCTTCCGACCGTACCATTAAGGAATACGCCGAAAATATTTGGCACATTAAGCCATTAAATCTCGAGAAGTAGTTTCCCGATAAAAATAAACCCCATTCGAATTTGAATGGGGTTTTGTTTTACATTGTTAAAACACGTCAAAAACGCACCGCACTTATTTTGCTGCAAGTGGCTGATGTGCTGTAAATCTGGCTTTTTTGGGCATGCGTTCTTGAATCCTTTGATGATTTATTTCAAGTGCTGTATCGGTCGGCTGATAATCAAGCCAAAGTTCAGGTGATGAGGGCAATGTTTCAGGCCAAATATATTGAACGTTAAAACCACGCGCTTTACATTCCTTATGTAATTCATCATATCGCCTTTTCAAAAACGCCATTTTATTAAAGAAAAATCTCACATGGCCTTCACCTAATTTATATTCCTCCGGTTGCCCTTTTAAGTGAAATTTCCCTTTGGCGACAGCATTCGGAATGCGTGTCAGTTCGCGGTGTTCCGCCAGTAAATGCTGATCGCATAGCTCTTTAGGTGGAATTAGATTAATTCGAGTCATAATGATAGTTCCAAATATAAAAGTTAAAAATCATTGTATTAAGACGATAAATTCTCAATCGACGTGCCTTTCAACAATTTACGTATCCAACTACGACTTGCGGATAGGTGGTGAATTAAGTCTTCGCTCAGCGGCAACGGTTCGTTATAGATAAGTGAAGCCAAAGTTTCGCCCAGTATCGGGGCGGAGGTTAAGCCACGTGAACCGAGTGCGCCGATGAGATATAAATTCGGAAATACGGCAGCCGGTGGAATGGGTTGTTTGCGACGACGTAAGTTAAACAGATTTTTATAATCCACGCATTGCTGTGCAAAATTTGGCACATTGCCGACCATTGGGATGCGATCGCGCACGGCGCAACGTACGCCGATTCGCGCCAGATTGGCAGAGGTATCCACCTCTTTCACCCAAGGCATACCGTCTAGGTTCTTTTGGATTTTTTCCTGATTTTCCCGCTGTTCCTGCTCGCTAAAGGTGCGGTCTGCACAGTCCCGTACATGGCTGGCACCAATGCAGTGGTTGGTTTTCGCCTGATCGGCAGGCGTGAGGTAGCCGTCATAACAGAGCACGGATTTTAGTTTCAGCAGAGATTCTGAGGTGGGAATCTGGCTGACTTGCCCACGCACGGCATAAAGCGGTAGCGACTGCGTTTGAGGAAATTCATGCAGTTGATGCCCGTTGGCGAGAACGACGATTTGATGATAGAACGCGTCGTTTTCAGCATTCGTCACCAACCACCCGTTTTTTTGAGGGGAAAGTGCGGTCACTTTTTGCGATGTTTTTATGATGAGCCCGTGCAGCTGTAAATAAGCAAACAGATTCTGCACAAATTGTTGTGTCGCAAGCCATCCACCCTGTGGAATGAATCCGCCACCACAAGGCAACGGGAGACCGACTTTATCGCTTAATTCTGCTTGGTTTAGGTTGTTATAAATACCTTCAGGTAGCTGAAGTTGCGAAACTTTCTGTAATTTGACCGCACTTTTTTCGTTATAGCCACACAGTGCCACACCACAAAATTTATGTTCAAATTCAATGAGGTTTTCGGCGTTACGTAATTGTTGTAAGCCGTAAGCAAAAGCCTGTATGTAAAAGCGAATGTTGCGTTCGTCATCGTCGCTCAGTTGCGGATAAAACGCGCCTTGTTTGTTACCGGAGGCGTTCATCGCCGGTTGTGGATCTTCACAATAAAGGGTAACGTTCGTGCCACGTTGCATTAAGGCGAATGCGGTAAATAAGGAGGCGATGCCGCCACCCACAATGGCAATGTCCGCTACGCCTTCAAACTGAGCGGGTTGTGGCAGGTACCACGGCGTGAAAAGTGCGGTGGGTTTTTCAAGTGTTTTTTCGCCCACCAAACACTCCCGTTTTTTGCCATAGCCTTTGCGCTTTTGCACGCTGAAACCGGCACTTTCTAAGCCTTTGCGTACCGCACTTGCCGCTGTAAAGGTAGCAAATGTGCCTTGCGGTTTGGTGTAACGGTACATTTGCGTATAAAGCGCGTCATTCCACATATCAGGATTTTTATTCGGGGCAAATCCATCTAAAAACCAAGCATCGATTTTGTCACGCATATAGTCGCCGAGCTGTGGCAAATTGTCGTGAATATCACCAAACCACAGATCGAGTGTGGTTTCCTCAAAATGAAAACGATAGCAACCTTCAATCGGGTTTAGCCAATGCGCCTGTAATTGTGCCGTGAGGGCGCTAAATTGCGGGTAATGTTGATGGGCAAGCGTTAATGCTTCCCGTGTTAATGGATACTTTTCGAAGGAAATAAAAAACAGGCGTTGTAATGTTGCCTGTGGAAATTGTTGGCGAAATTCACGAAAAAGCGTGGTGACCGCCAAAAAATTGAGCCCTGTACCAAAGCCGGTTTCAGCAATAATAAAATACGCGTGTTCATGTTTTAGCCAACGTTGCCACAGTTGATTGCCTTGTTGGAAAACATAGCGACTTTCTTCTAAGCCGTCTTGATTAGAGAAATAAACATCGTCAAATTGGTCGGAAATGGGCGTATTTTCTTGATTAAAATGAATCTCGGCATGAGTCACTAAGCGCATTGGGCGTGATTTCCTTTCGTTGCTTTTGAGGTGTCTAATATAATACGCCTAATTGCCCTAACTGGTCGAACGTTATAATTAATGCTTGCAATATTTTGATTTCATAGTAAATTGCGTTCAGCTAACAAATGTAAGTCGAAATCAATTTCCCAACTCATAAGGAATAACGAATGAAAAGAGCAGTAATCACCGGATTTGGTATTATTTCCAGTATTGGTAACAACAAAGAAGAAGTCTTGGCTTCATTAAAAGCCGGCAAATCCGGTATTGAAATCGTCCCTGAATTTATTGACATGAAAATGCGCAGCCATGTGGCCGGAACGATTAAATTAAACCCGAGCGAGTTAATCGATCGTAAAGTGTATCGTTTCATGGGCGATGCGGCAGCCTATGCTTATCTTTCCATGAAAGAGGCTATTGAAGATGCAGGGTTAACGGAAGAGCAAGTGTCTAACGAACGTACCGGTTTGGTCATCGGCGCCGGTACAGGTTCTGCCCATAACCAGTTAGTGGCTTGTGATGCTGTGCGTGGTCCGCGAGGTGTGAAAGCCATCGGCCCTTATGCCGTCACCAAAACTATGGCGTCCAGCGTGTCTGCGTGTTTGGCAACACCGTACAAAATTAAAGGTGTAAGCTACAGTATCAGTTCTGCTTGTGCCACTTCAGCACACTGTATTGGTAACGCATTAGAATTAATCCAATTAGGTAAACAAGACATTGTTTTCGCCGGTGGTGCGGAAGAGTTGTCTTGGGAATGCGCGACCGAATTTGACGCGATGGGCGCAGTGTCCACCAAATACAATGAAACGCCAACCAAAGCCTCCCGTGCGTATGATGCAAACCGTGACGGTTTCGTGATTGCCGGTGGCGGCGCAGTAGTGGTTGTAGAAGAATTAGAGCACGCGCTTGCCCGTGGCGCAAAAATTTATGCGGAAATCGTGGGTTATGGCGCAACCTCTGATGGTTATGACATGGTCGCTCCAAGCGGTGAAGGCGCAGAGCGTTGCATGAAACAAGCCATGGCAACCGTGGATACGCCGATTGATTACATCAATGTGCACGGTACATCAACGCCGGTAGGTGATGTGAAAGAATTGGGTGCGATTAAAAACGTATTTGGCGATAAAATCCCGGCAATTTCTTCTACCAAATCCATGACTGGTCACTCTTTAGGGGCTGCTGGTGCGCACGAAGCGATTTATACCTTGTTAATGTTAGATAACGATTTCATCGCCCCAAGCATTAACATTGAAACGTTGGACGAACAAGCCGTGGGTTGCAACATTGTGACTGAAACAAAAGAAAATGCCGGTTTACAAACCGTGATGTCTAACAGTTTCGGTTTTGGTGGCACGAATGCCACACTCGTGTTTAAACGTTATAACGGTTAAATTTGACTGAGAACAACTCCCCTGAATGTAAAAATTTAGGGGAGTCTGTTTTTATGACATCATCGTTCATAGCGAACGCTTAGTGATTTTCTTCAATGTGTTGTGGTCGTATTGCGTTATTTGGAGGCAATGATGTCCTTATTTTCAAAATTCAAAAGTGCGGTGAATCAATTTCATCGAAAATCCATCAATCGCCAACTAAGAAAACGTTTGCAAAATCACGGAATGTCCGTGTTATCCAGTAACTGTGTGGGCGCATTTATTTTGCATGATTTAAATGAGCCTTTTCATTCGCCGTTTGTGAATTTATTTATGAAACCCTGTGATTTCATACGATATTTACAAAATATGCCGTATTACCATCAACAAACGTTAGAATTTAAACCGACAGATAAAGCCTATCCGGTGGGATGGTTGGGGGATATTCCCATTCATTTTATGCATTACCGCAATGCACAAGAAGCAAAAGCGAAATGGGAAATGCGTTTAAAACGCCTTAATCTGGATAATCTTTTCATTATCATGACCGATAAGGATAGCCCTCAAGGCGTGAGCTATGAAGAGCTTGAAGCCTTTGATCGGTTGCCATTTAAAAACAAAGTGGTATTTACGCATAAACCTTATCCGCAGTTAGCATCTGCCGTGTATATTCCGGGTTTTGAGCAAGAGGATCAGGTCGGGGATTTATTCGCGTTTTCGGGTTGGAACGGTAAAAAATACTACGATCACTTTGACTATGTCGCATGGTTTAACCAAGGTTAATTCCATTCAAAAATCTGCGCCTTAATCCATCACATAAGACGCAGATTTTTCATCTTCCGCAGTATAACGCGCGGTTATTTTCTTTTCTCAATCGGCAAATTATTTCTTTCTTGCCAACATGGTCACAAATTTCATTTTATAGCGATTGCCGTTTTCATCGGTTTTATGCAGTTCGCCCATGTTTTCGTTGTATTCCAAGAATTCCCAATCTTTGTAGTATTCTTTCAATTCATTTTCACCAAAAGTAAATGAGAAGGGCAGTGGGCAAGGCACTTCCGGCGTGGACATGGCTGCTACGATTAAATTGTAACCACCCGGATTGGTGTGGTTTTGCATGTTTTCAAGAATTGCCGGTACGCGAGTACGATCGAGGAACATAAAGACCACCGTCGACACAATAAAATCATAGTTTTCTTGAATGTTTGCCTCGTTGATATTGTAAAGTGCGGTCTGAATTTTCAGATTTTCTTTCTCTTTGACTTCGTTTAGAAATTGGAGACTGTTTTCATTGTGATCCCAAGCGGTGACATCATAGCCAAGTAAACTCAAATAGAGAGAGTTACGGCCTTGTCCACAACCTAAATCCAACACTTTACAAGGTTTGATGATTTTAGCGGCATCGACTACATCACCGTGCGTGGCGGTCATATTGTATTTCTTGCTGAAGTAGTCTTCCTTGGTGCAATAAAATTCCAGAAAACATTCCAAATCATCGGAAAGGGCTTCAACACGGTGCCATTGTTGCGGTTCAACAAAAGGGGTTTCATCTTGTGGCGTGAAAATGTGTTCGCTCACAATATCGCCATTTTCTGTGAGGACATAAAATTTAAGTTTGCCTTTTAATACGGTGAGTTTTCCCCAAGTGCCGACTTTGGTGTTGTGTTTTTCTTGAAACATTTTTGGCAAGCTGTCTTTGGTCCAAACCGGCATTTTTTTATAGCAAATAAGTTCGTTTTGCATTTTTTTCTCCAAATTTTAGGGTGTCAATAGTTGAGTTTAATGGTAGGTTAATTAGGCGAAATACGCAATATTTAATTCTTTTTTAAATGAAGAGATGATAAAAATCAAACATTTTAGAAAGTGCGGTTGTTTTTTTAAGGATTTTATAGAACATTACAATTTTTAATATATTAATTTATATAACGTTAGTTTAAAACTGTGCAAATATGGGGTATTTTCAAGCGAAGAGAGAAAAATTACTATCATTTTTTCAAAAAATCTAATAACATTTACATTATTTGTTAAAAATTTGTAATGTCAGTTTTTGGCAAATTAGGCTTTTTTTAGTGATCAATTTCGTTGTTTAATTTCTATTAAAAATTAGGGTTAAACGTACTTCTAACTTAACAAAATAAGGAAAAAACTATGTCAGAATTGTTAAAAAATGACGTAGATCCGATCGAAACTAACGATTGGTTGGCATCAATTGATTCGTTGATTCGTGAGGAGGGCATTGAGCGCGCTCAGTTCATTATCGATCAAGTTATGCAACAAGCTCGCGCCGGTGGCGTTTCTTTACCAAGCGGGATTACAACCGATTATGTGAATACCATTCCTGTGTCAGAACAACCGGCGTATCCGGGCAATTTAGACATTGAACGTCGCATCCGTTCTTATGTTCGTTGGAATGCGGTGATGATGGTGTTACGTGGTCAGAAAAAAGATCTGGATTTAGGCGGTCACTTATCGACTTATCAAGCTGCTGCGACAATGTATGAAGTTGGTTTTAACCATTTCTTCAAAGCGGCAACGGAGAAAAATGGCGGTGACTTAGTCTTCTTCCAAGGCCACGCAGCACCGGGGATGTATGCTCGTGCTTTCTTAGAAGGACGTTTAACAGAAGAGCAATTAGACAACTTCCGTCAAGAAGTGCATGGCAAAGGCTTGTCTTCTTACCCTCACCCGAAATTAATGCCTGATTTCTGGCAATTCTCAACCGTTTCTATGGGTTTAGGCCCGGTGAACGCCATTTATCAAGCCCGTTTCTTAAAATACTTACAAAATCGTGGTTTGAAAGACACCGCTGATCAAAAAGTGTATGCGTTCTTAGGCGATGGCGAGATGGATGAAATTGAATCTAAAGGTGCATTAACTTTCGCCGCGCGCGAACATTTAGATAACCTCATTTTCGTCATTTCCTGTAACTTACAACGCTTAGACGGTCCGGTAAACGGTAACGGTAAAATCGTTCAAGAATTAGAAGGTTTATTCGTGGGCGCCGGTTGGGAAGTAATTAAAGTGATGTGGGGTAGCCGTTGGGATAAATTATTTGCCAAAGACACTACAGGTAAACTCACTCAATTAATGATGGAAGTGGTTGATGGTGACTACTTAACCTTCAAATCTAAAGACGGTGCTTACGTACGTGAACACTTCTTCGGTCGTTACCCTGAAACAGCGGCATTAGTTGCGGACATGACTGATGATGAAATTTGGGCGTTACAACGTGGCGGTCACGATCCACTTAAAGTCTTTGCAGCATTCAAGAAAGCACAAAATGCCGGCAAACCGGTCGTGATTTTAGTTCATTCTGTCAAAGGCTATAAAATTGCTGAAGCAGAAAGTAAAAATACCGCACACCAATCCAAAAAAATGTCTGCTGAGAGTATCAAAGCTTATCGCGACTACTTCCACATTCCAGTGAAAGATGAAGATTTGGAAAAACTGCCATATGTGACTTTCCCTGAAGGTTCTGAAGAATATAAATACTTGCACGAACGTCGCAAAGCTTTACAAGGTTATTTGCCGGCACGTCACCCGAAATTTACCGTGAACTTCAAAGCACCTGAGCTTTCAGAATTCTCGGCGTTGTTAGAAGCGCAACCGCGTCCGATTTCAACCACAATGGCATTTGTTCGTTTCTTAAACACTTTATTAAAAGATAAAGAAGTGGGCAAACATATCGTTCCAATCGTGGCAGATGAAGCGCGTACGTTCGGTATGGAAGGGTTATTCCGTCAAATCGGTATTTACAACCCGCATGGTCAAAACTATGTGCCATCCGACCGCGATTTAGTGGCTTACTATCGCGAAGCGAAAGACGGTCAAGTCTTACAAGAAGGGATCAACGAATTAGGGGCAACCTCTTCTTGGTTAGCGGCAGCAACGTCTTATTCTGTGAGCAATATGCCGATGATCCCATTCTTCATTTACTACTCCATGTTCGGTTTCCAACGTGTGGGTGACTTGATGTGGGCAGCCGGTGATCAATTGGCTCGTGGTTTCATGATCGGGGGTACGTCAGGCCGTACAACATTAAATGGTGAAGGTTTACAACACGAAGATGGCCACAGCCACATTCAATCTTTAACGATTCCGAACTGTGTGTCTTATGACCCGGCATTCGCTTATGAAGTGGCGGTTATCATGCAAGACGGTATTAACCGTATGTATGGTGAAAAACAAGAAGATGTGTTCTATTACATCACCACGTTAAACGAAATTTACGATCAACCGGCGATGCCAAAAGGTGCGGAAGAAGGTATCCGTAAAGGCTTATATAAATTTGAACACGTACAAGGAAAAGGTAAAGGCGAAGTGCAATTACTTGGTTCCGGTGCGATCTTGCGTCATGTACGTGAAGCAGCTCAAATCTTGGCGAATGACTACGGCATCAGCTCTGATGTTTATAGTGCGCCATCCTTCACTGAAGCGGCTCGCGAAGGGGCGGATGCGGTTCGTTGGAATATGTTACACCCAACCGAAACACCACGTGTGCCATACGTTGCTCAAGTGATGAACGACAAGCCTGCCGTTGCAGCAACCGACTACATGAAGCTTTTTGCTGAGCAAATTCGCGCTTATGTACCGGCTAAACATTATCATGTGTTGGGTACGGATGGTTTCGGTCGTTCCGATAGCCGTGCGAATTTGCGTGACCACTTTGAGGTAGATGCACACCACGTTGTGGTTGCCGCATTACATGTGTTGGCACAAGAAGGCACGGTTGACAAGAAAGTGGTTGCCGAAGCAATCGCAAAATACGGTATCGATCCTGAAAGATTGAACCCGTTATACGCATAAAAAATAACGAAAAAAACGACCGCACTTGATAAAAGTGCGGTTGGTTTTCCAAACGTTTAAAAGGTAAAAAGAAATGGCTAAACAAATTCAAATTCCGGATATCGGTAGTGATGAAGTGACCGTTACCGAAGTGATGGTAAAAGTTGGAGATACGATTACTGCGGATCAATCCATCATCAATGTTGAAGGTGATAAAGCATCGATGGAAGTGCCGGCACCTGAAGCGGGCGTGGTTAAAGAAGTGTTAGTGAAAGTGGGAGATAAAGTGACCACTGGCACGCCTATGTTGGTATTAGAGAGTGCTGACGCAGCACCTGCACAAGCCGCTCAGCCAGCCGCAGCCCCTGCCGCTGCGCCGGCGACTGCACAAGTAGTTGATGTGAATGTACCGGATATCGGTTCTGATGAAGTTAACGTTACCGATATTATGGTCAACGTAGGCGATCGTGTTGAAGTGGATCAATCCATTATTAACGTTGAAGGCGATAAAGCGTCTATGGAAGTACCAGCACCGGTTGCCGGTATCGTGAAAGAAATCATCATTAAAGCGGGCGATAAAGTGTCCACCGGCACATTGATTATGCGTTTTGAAGTTGCCGGCAGTGCGTCTGCTTCAGCACCAGCGGTCTCTGCGCCAACTGCTGCACCTGCCGCACCGGTTGCCGGTGGTGTGAAGGATGTGAATGTTCCGGATATTGGTGGTGACGAAGTGAATGTCACTGAAATCATGGTCAAAGTAGGCGATAGCATCACAGAAGAGCAGTCATTAATTACCGTTGAAGGTGACAAAGCTTCGATGGAAGTGCCTGCACCATTTGCCGGTGTCGTTAAAGAAATTTTAGTGAAAGCAGGCGACAAAGTGTCAACCGGTTCCTTGATCATGCGCTTTGAAGTCGCTGGTGCTGCTCCGGCTGCTGCACCACAAGCGGCCGCACCGGCGCCTCAAGCTGTGGCGGCTACCGCACCGGCTGCGCAATCAGGCAATGTCTCCGGGTTAAGCCAAGATCAAGTAGTTGCAAGCGCAGGCTATGCGCATGCTACACCGGTGATTCGTCGTCTTGCACGTGAATTCG
Organism: Aggregatibacter sp. oral taxon 458 str. W10330; assembly: GCF_000466335.1. Classification (NCBI taxonomy): domain Bacteria; kingdom Pseudomonadati; phylum Pseudomonadota; class Gammaproteobacteria; order Pasteurellales; family Pasteurellaceae; genus Aggregatibacter; species Aggregatibacter sp. oral taxon 458. The sequence continues at coordinate 28,718 of NZ_KE952608.1, forward strand.
GTGTAAACCTTGATAAAGTAAAAGGTACCGGTCGTAAAGGTCGTATCGTTAAAGAAGATATTCAAGCCTATGTGAAAACAGCTGTAAAAGCATTTGAAACCGGTACGGTTTCTGCTGCAGCCGCAGGTAATGGCGTGGCAAATGGTGCAGGTTTAGGCTTGTTACCATGGCCGAAAGTGGACTTCAGCAAATTTGGTGAAGTGGAAGAAGTTGAGTTAAGCCGTATTAACAAAATTTCCGGCGCGAACTTACACCGTAACTGGGTTATGATTCCACACGTAACGCACTTTGATCGCACCGACATCACCGATTTAGAAGCTTTCCGTAAAGAACAGAACAAGATTGTTGAAAAACAAAAATTGGATGTGAAAATCACACCAGTGGTGTTTATTATGAAAGCGGTTGCGAAAGCATTAGAAGCGTTCCCGCGTTTTAATAGCTCTATTTCTGAAGATGGCCAAAAATTGACGCTGAAAAAATACATCAACATCGGCGTGGCAGTAGATACACCAAACGGTTTAGTCGTGCCTGTCTTTAAAAACGTGAACAAAAAAGGCATTATCGAGCTTTCTCGCGAATTAATGGAAATCTCCAAAAAAGCGCGTGACGGTAAACTTTCCGGTTCCGATATGCAAGGTGGCTGTTTCACCATTTCAAGCTTAGGCGGTATTGGTACAACGCACTTTACGCCAATCGTGAATGCGCCTGAAGTGGCAATTTTGGGTGTTTCTAAATCTGAAATGCAACCGGTTTGGAATGGTAAAGAGTTCGAACCTCGCTTAATGCTTCCGTTATCATTGTCTTTTGACCACCGTGTAATCGATGGTGCAGATGGTGCGCGTTTCTTAAGCTATATTAATGGCGTATTAGCGGATTTACGTCGCTTAGTCATGTAATCTGTAGGGTGGGTTTCAGCCCACCGATTAATGAGATCTCTTGGTGGGCTGAAAGCCCGCCCTACAAAGATCGCAAAGTGCGGTCAAAAATTTGAACGTTTTTACGAGGTAAAAATGAGTAAAGAAATTAAAACCCAAGTCGTGGTGCTTGGTGCCGGCCCTGCTGGTTATTCAGCGGCGTTCCGTTGTGCGGATTTAGGCTTAGAAACCGTATTAGTTGAGCGTTATTCAACCCTTGGTGGGGTATGTTTAAACGTGGGTTGTATTCCTTCTAAAGCATTATTGCATGTTGCAAAAGTGATTGAAGAAGCAAAACACGCAACAAAAAATGGTATTTACTTCGGTGAACCACGTATTGATTTAGATGAAGTACGTGCTGGGAAAGAAGCGGTTGTAGCAAAATTAACCGGTGGTTTAGCCGGGATGGCTAAAGCACGTAAAGTCACTGTGGTTGAAGGCTTAGCGGCATTTACGGATCCACATACGTTAGTGGCACGCGATCGTGATGGTCACCCAACAACAATCAAATTTGATAACGCAATTATTGCAGCCGGTTCTCGCCCAATTCAATTACCTTTCATTCCACATGAAGATCCACGTATTTGGGATTCAACAGATGCGCTTAAATTAAAAGAAGTGCCGAAAAAACTTCTTATTATGGGCGGTGGTATTATCGGTTTGGAAATGGGGACGGTTTACCACGCATTAGGATCGGAAATTGAAGTGGTAGAAATGTTCGACCAAGTTATCCCTGCTGCGGATAAAGATGTTGTGGCAATTTATACCAAACAAATCGAGAAAAAATTCAAGTTAATGCTTGAAACCAAAGTTACCGCGGTTGAAGCAAAAGATGATGGAATCTATGTTTCAATGGAAGGCAAAGCCTGTAACGATACTAAACGTTATGATGCAGTGTTAGTGGCGATTGGCCGTACACCAAACGGCAAACTAATCGATGCCGGCAAAGCAGGCGTTGAAGTGGATGAGCGTGGTTTCATTCATGTAGATAAACAAATGCGTACTAATGTGCCTCATATTTTCGCAATTGGTGATATTGTGGGTCAACCGATGTTGGCACACAAAGGTGTTCATGAAGGTCACGTGGCTGCTGAAGTTATTGCCGGACAAAAACATTACTTCGATCCGAAAGTGATTCCATCCATCGCTTATACTGAACCAGAAGTGGCTTGGGTGGGTAAAACTGAGAAAGAATGTAAACAAGAAGGCTTAAACTACGAAGTAGCTAAATTCCCTTGGGCGGCATCCGGTCGTGCGATTGCCTCTGAATGTTCAGAAGGGATGACCAAATTAATCTTTGATAAAGACACTCATCGCATACTTGGTGGCGCCATCGTGGGTGTGAACGGTGGTGAATTATTAGGTGAAATTGGTCTTGCGATTGAAATGGGTTGTGATGCGGAAGATATTGCATTAACGATTCATGCCCACCCAACACTTCATGAATCTGTTGGTCTTGCAGCTGAAGTGTTTGAAGGTTCAATTACTGACCTTCCAAATGCCAAAGCGAAGAAAAAATAATAAAGTGGATTAAAATCATTAAATCATCATAAAAAAGAAGAGTTTCCCGCTTAGAAAATATCGCTAAAAAGGAAACTCTTATTTTATGCTTGTTATTCTAACATTCTTATTGGCAGAGAATAAAAAAGCATTTCCACTTAAGTTAGCGAAAATGCTCATTAAGTCATGATAATGCCACTAGTGATGATGTTCGTGCGGCGTATATTGCGCGCGTTTTTCACCTACCGGCAAGACCAATGTCGCATAACTGGCTGAATGTTGGCACACTTTAGGATCGCTAAAGGCTGTTTTATGTACCACTTTGACTTTCCATAATCCTTCAATTAATGGTAAGAAATTCACTTTGCCGTCTTTATCCGTTTTGCTGGAAAAACCCTGAATTTCACGGTGATCTTCAGCAGATTCAATATCTTTAACAACTACGGTGTCTGCTGTTGCAATTACGGTTTCACCAGCCAATGGTTTACCTTTATAGAAAATCTGTAATGGGAAAACTTCACCTTCTTTGAGTTCAGCAGGATTTTTGAGTGGCACAATTTCTAATTCTTGACCTAATTTTTCTTTAAATACTGTTGAATCGGCTTTATCACCGACAGTCACTAAGCTTTTACCAAACATTTGCGTTTGTTCACAATACGTGGCATCCGTCATTTGTTGCATATTTTCTTGCTTCCAACCCTTTGCATTTTGTGACCAAAATGTTGGTTTATAGGTCGCGCTTACCCAATACGAACCTTCTGTCAATGGCTTTTCTGTGGTGTATTGGTAATTTTCCCCTTGTTGTTTGAGCTCGCTGGTCATGCCATTTTTATCGGTTAATTCAAGTGGTGCAAAAAAATGCAAGCGATCTGCTGCAATTTTCTCAGCATACGGAAAATGATGACCGTAGGCTAATTCCGCATTAAGCGCCTCTTTTGTGTCAATATGTGCCGGCGCGACAACCCAAACCTCATGTGCTTGTGCTAAACCGGCTAATCCTAATAATGTGATCAGTAATGATTTTCTCATTCTTTGTTTCCTTTTTGATGGGTGATTAATTAAAAATCAAAATAAAAAGTAATTTCGCAGTGTGAAAAAAGTAATGTAAAAAAAAGGAGTAGTCAATAAAAATATGCACTACTCCAAAAATTTATCTTAATTGTCCTTTTTTGATGGCTTTATGGCTAATAAATTACAGTTTAATTTACTAATTACGTGTTCTGCCGTGTTACCTAAGAAAGCCGCGGATAGACCTGTTCGTCCAATCGTTCCAAGAATAACCAGTTCCGCTTCTAGTTTTTCTGCTACTTGAGGAATAACGTCTTCCGGGAAACCTTCTAGAACATGCGTATGATCATCGCTTATCCCATATTTCTGGCGTAATGCTTTCATATTTAACAAATACTGTCCGCGTAATCCGCTATTGCCGTCGCCAGTACTAAATTCCGGTAAGTCAATCGCCATATTAATCGGGGTTGGCGGATAGGCGGTAACCAGATGAATATTGCCTCGGTCTAAGGAATCGGCTAAGTCCATACTGAGTGAAACCAGTTCATCATTAAATGAGCTATGTGCCTCGTTTTCATCATCAGAAACGTTTACCGCGACCAAAATACGACGTTGATGTTTCCAGTCACCGTCTTTTACCACCAAAATTGGCGTAGGACATTTACGCAAAATTTGCCAATCTACCGGAGTAACAATTAAAGATTTCAAACTTTCTTCTGCTTTCGTGTATTTCACCACTAAATCATAATTATGGGTTTCCACTTCGCGAGTAATGGCTTCTGCTTCATTGCTGTGCCAAACCACAGTAGAGGAGAATTGGATGCCGTCAGAGGCGTATTTTTCAATATACGGTTGAATCGCTAACTTGCGCTGTTCAATGACGTTATGGCGCATTTCTGTCCGCTCTTCAGAAGAAATGAGCGCCGACATTTCGTAGGATAAGTCATAAATGGCAAGGAATAGGGTAATATTGACGGGATTTGGGCTTTTTTGCTCTTGTGCTAAGCGAACGGCTCTCGCAAGGGCGTATTGTTTGTCATTTTCCGGGTTTAAGACCACCAGTATATTATTGAATTTCATACACAACCTCCATTATTGCGATGACAAATAGGGTAGAACATATTTGCTGAAATAACAAGGTACGGTCTTTAAAAAGGTGATCTAGTGCAACATTTTTGCTGCACTAGTAACAAGTCTGGCTTAGATAACCATTTTGATTTTTGTTTTATTGGTACCGGATAATTCGATTAATTCAGCCATATTATTAATCGTAATGTATTTACCTTGAACCGATAAAATCCCTAATTTTTGGAAACGTCCTAACAAGCGACTGATGGTTTCAACCGTTAAGCCGAGATAGTTACCAATATCACCACGCGTCATGGTTAAACGGAATTCGCGGGCAGAAAAACCGCGAGCGGAATAACGCTGGGAGAGGTTATAAATAAAGGCGGCCAAGCGTTCCTCTGCATTCATTTTCGACAATAATAAAATCATTTCTTGATCACTTTTGATTTCATTACTCATCAAACGCATAATTTGTTGGCGTAATTTCGGCATTTTGCCGGATAAATCATCTAAAATATCAAAAGGAATTTCACACACCATCGCCGTTTCTAACGCTTGAGCAAAACTAGGATGCTGCATATTCATAATGGCATCAAAGCCAACCAAATCACCGGGTAAGTGAAATGAGGTAATCTGCTCTTCACCGGTTTCGCTAATGGTATAAGATTTAATCGTGCCGGAACGAATGGCATAGATTGACGTCAGTTCATCACCGGCTTTGAAAAGGACTTGGGATTTCTGAATAGGCTTCTTGCGCTCAATAATATTGTCTAACTGGTTCAACTCGTGCTCATTGAGTGTAAAAGGAATACACAACTGACTAATACTGCAGTTTTGACAATGGATAGCACATCCTCCTGATTGAACTCGACGTCCTAATTTTGTCTCTGTCGTTAGAATTTTCATCTGTTCCCCAAATTCAAAGAAAACGTATTAAAAATGGTGTAAAATTGATCTGCCTCAATAATACCACTAAATGGTCAATTTAAGAAGTATAAAACACCGAGCGAGGATTTATGGCTGCCGAAAAACTCACGAAAAAACGCTTAATTCAGATTCTTATCATGTTGATAATATTACTGATTGCATTCTTTTATCGCACTTTTTCTTATCAACCTGAAATACCGCCTCAAGAAACATCGCAAAAAGTCACTGCACTTTAGTTGTCTGAACTTTAGTTATGTCTGATATGTTGAATGGCAAACCCAGAAAAATTATCCATATTGATATGGATTGTTTTTATGCCTCTGTTGAAATACGCGAAAATCCCGCATTAGTCGATAAGCCGGTTGCGGTGGGAGGGCGTGCTGAACAACGAGGGGTGTTGAGCACTTGTAATTATATTGCCCGTCAATTTGGGTTACATAGTGCAATGCCTACTGCGCAAGCCTTAAAACTGTGTCCGAATTTGGTGTTGTTGCCGGTTAATATGCCGTTGTATCGTGCGGTTTCTCAACAAATTCATCAAATCTTTCAACGTTATACGTCTATTATTGAGCCACTTTCGCTGGATGAGGCTTATTTGGATGTCACCGATTGTGATAAATGCGCCGGTTCTGCCACATGGATTGCGCAGGAAATTCGTCAGGCAATTTTCAATGAACTGCATCTCACGGCGTCCGCTGGCGTTGCGCCATTAAAATTCCTCGCCAAAATCGCCTCTGATCAAAATAAACCTAACGGACAATTTGTGATTGAGCCCAAAGAGGTGAGCGATTTTGTCGCCAATTTGCCTTTAAAGAAAATTCCTGGTGTGGGCAAAGTCACCGCGGAAAAATTACGGCAAATGGGATTGGTGTGCTGTGCCGATGTACAGAAAACGGAGCGTCACCTGTTATTAAATTTATTCGGCAAAATGGGGCAACGCATTTGGCAGTATAGCCACGGTATTGATGAGCGGGAAATTCAGCCGCACCGTGAGCGCAAGTCTGTGGGCGTGGAAACCACGTTATTCAGTAATATTCATCAGTTGGAAGAAGGCGTTGATGTGTTGGCAACCCTGTATCCGCAGTTGGTGAAGCGCGTGCAACGTGCTTGCCCGGAAATGCCTTTGACACAATTAAGAAAAATTGGTGTGAAACTCAAATTTGAAGATTTCCAAGTGACAACATTGGAGAAAAGTGCGGTGGAATTTTCACATGAAAATTTTCAACAATTGCTGGGGCAAATTTGGACACGTCGGCAGGGGAGAAGCATTCGCTTAATCGGCTTACACGTCACCCTGCCGGAAGAAAAACCCTCGGAACAAATGAGCCTCTGGTAATTTAGGCAACATTAGGCTATAGAATAATTTTGCTTTCCGCCTTAAAGAAATTCATCACAAACTGGCTTTTGTAACCTTTCACATGGGCACCGCCGATTAGCACTTCGTGAATAAAACGGTGATAGCTTGTCATATCTTCCGTATGCACCAACAGCAAATAATCATAATCACCGGAAATTTCATAACAGGCGATCACATCCTTTTCCCCGCGCATTTTGCGTTCAAATTCAGCTTGATAATGAGATTGTTGATTATCTAACTCCACCAACACAAATACGCTAATGGATTTCCCCACGGCGGAAGGGGAGACAATGGCCACTTGTTTGGTGATAACGTGATGTTGTTTAAGTAACTGAATACGGCGTTGGCAGGTGGCAATCGTGCTGTTAACCCGATCAGCGAGTTCTTTTAACGGAATGGTCGCGTCAGTCTGTAATTCATTGAGAATCGCCCGATCGAGTTTATCTAAGTGGTACATAATTTCACCATTTGAGAATTTTTACCAAAATTAACGTAAATTTTGAGAAATTATCTCATTATTCCCGATTAATTGAAATGGGTTATTTAGCGCTTTAAGTATAATTTCCCCAAAATCAACTAAGGGTGGAGGAGAGCAATGCAAACGGTATCCAAAGGCGTGTGGCTGTGTATTTTTTCGCAAAGTTTATTTGGCATTATGTATTTATTCAGCGCATGGATGTTGCCGTTAAATGGTACGGATGTTTTTGTTTTGCGCATGATCGGATCATTATTTGCCATATTGGCGATCTTATTACCCATAATGGGCTTATCCGGTTTGAAAACCTTTATTCGCAATGAATTAGGGGCAAGTTGGAAACGCTGGTTAACCTTTTTAATGGGTAGCGCCTTGGCAGGTAGTCAGTTTTGGTTATTTATGTGGGCGCCGGTGAATGGCGAAGGCATAAATGTGGCGGTGGGCTACTTTTTATTTCCCTTAGTGATGGCATTCGGCGGTTATTTATGGTTTAAAGAACGCTTAACCTTATTACAAAAAATGGCGTTATTTTTAGCCGCACTTGGCGTCGCTCATGAATTGTGGACGACACAAACCTTCTCTTGGACCAGCCTATGGGTCTGCTTGGGTTATCCACCGTATTATTTAAGCCGTCGCGCCATGAAAACACCGGCGTTACAAGGATTGACGCTAGATATTATTTTTATTTCAATTCCCTGCTTTATTTACTTGGCATTTCAACCGAATGTAATAGATTTACTGGTCAGCGATTCGCGCTATTGGTTGTTCGTGCCATTATTGGGATTAATTAGCGCCGTTTCCGTGACTGCCAATCTAAAATCCGGTCTATTGTTGCCGGTGAGTTTATTTTCCATGATGAGCTATCTTGAACCAAGCCTGCTTTTTTTATTCGCCATTTGGTTCTTACACACACCGGTGAATGAATCCGCCTATTTAACCTACTTTTTCATTTGGAGCGGATTGCTGTTGTTAATGTTAAACAGCCTCTACCATTGGCGTTTTTCCTCCCGCAAGACGTTACATACAAAAACCGTCTAAAGCAATCAATCATCTCTTCTGTAGCGTGCAACGTGTTGCACGAAATTGTGAATGCCCGAAGTGGTTAAACAACGTTCCGTGCGTGGTTCGGTCGTGCAACAAGTTGCACGCTACGCACGAAATCGTGAATGCCCGAAAGTGGTAAATAACGTTCTGTGCGTGGTTCGGTCGTGCAACAAGTTGCACGAGACGAGAGGGCAAATATTACGCTAGCGTATGGTTTTTATAGCTAGACTTTGGTCGGCGATAATCAAAAACTTTTCCATTGAATAAATGTTAATTTATTACATTTTTACGTTGGAAAAAGTGTATTTACATGGATTTTTTCGTTAGAAAAAATGTTTAAAGCTCGCTATAATCTATTCAATTCATCACTTTGAGAAACATTATGCAGCGAAAAATTATCCAATCTTTAGAAAAATGGAAGCACAAAACCAACCGCAAGCCATTGATTATCCAAGGGGCAAGGCAGGTTGGTAAAACTTGGGCGATGAAATACTTTGGCGAGACATCCTTTGAGAAAGTGGCGTATATCAACTTTGATAATAACCCTCGCATGAAAACGTTATTTTCTGGCGACTATGATATTGAGCGCTTAATACTTGGTTTGAAAATTGAAAGCGGTGTCGATATTCAAGCAGAAAACACCCTGATTATTTTTGATGAAGTGCAAGAAGTCCCGCAAGCATTATCATCACTGAAATACTTTTATGAAAATGCACCGCAGTTTTATATCATCGCAGCAGGTTCATTACTGGGAGTATCATTACATCATCAAGCGTCATTTCCTGTCGGCAAAGTGGACTTTCTACCGCTTTATCCCATGGATTTTCACGAATTTCTAACCGCACTTGGCAAACAAGATTTGGTGAAATTGCTTGAACTGAAGGACTGGTCGCTGATTACAGCAATGAAAACGACCTATATTGATTTGCTCCGCTTATATTATTTTGTCGGCGGTATGCCGGAAGCGGTAAAGGTATTTGTTGACACACAAAATGTTAATGACGTTCGCCAAGTGCAGCGCAACTTATTGATGGCGTATGAGCAAGATTTTTCCAAACACATTTCAGATGGCAATACAGTGCAAAAAGTGCGGTCAATTTGGGCTTCCATTCCTGAGCAACTTGCCAAAGAAAATAAAAAATTTATCTATGCTCAGTTACAAAAAGGGGCGAGAAGCAAAGACTATGAAATTGCGTTGCAATGGCTAAAAGACAGCGGTTTGGTGCATCCTGTACCTCGCGTGAAAAAGCCGCATTTGCCTCTTTCCGCCTATGAAGATAATGCCTTTAAATTGTATGGTTTAGATGTGGGACTGCTTGCCGCGCAAAGTCATTTAGACGCGAGTGTATTGCTAGAAGGCAGCCGTATCTTCAGCGAATTTAAAGGCGCATTGACTGAACAATACGTCCTGCAACAGCTGATTGCCACACAAGACAATCCGGTGTTTTATTGGGCAACTGAAAAAGGCACGGCAGAGGTTGATTTTATTGTGCAACGTAAGCAAGCTGTGATTCCGATTGAAGTCAAAGCGGAAGAAAATTTAAAAGCGAAAAGTTTGAAAATGTACGTAGAACAATTTCAGCCTGAACAGGCTATTCGCTTTTCCATGGCGGATTATCGGGAACAGGATTGGCTGGTGAATGTGCCGTTGTATAATATTGAATCTATCTTAGCCGAAAATTAAGGAAGCTATGATGATTGATAATACATTTATTGCAGTCGGCATATCATCTTCTTATCCTAGTAAGGATTTTCCTAATAAAAAGGTTAATGACATATGTTTTGAGCCTCTTGATTAAACAAATATACTTACAAAAAATCCCCTAAATTCTCCAGTGAGAAATTTAGGGGATTATTGTTTTAAATAAGACGTGCTTATTTCATGCCTTTCTTAACCAAATCCTCATAACCGCCATGGTTGGTGACATTGGTATAGCCGGCTTTTTTCAGTGCGTTTAACGCCACTTCTGCACGGCGACCGCTGCGGCAGTAGAGGTTGATAGGTGCGTCTTTATCCGGGCTAACGGCTTGGATGCGGTCAAGGATTTGCTCGTGCGGAATGTTAATCGCATCTTGTAAATGGCCTGCATTAAATTCTTCGGCGGAGCGAACATCGATCCAAACGCCTTTTGTGTTTGCTTGCTGCGCCATTGCTTTTTCTGTTTCTGGCATAGAAGCTGCAGAGGCAGATAAGGGCGCTGTCATCGCAGCAGCGAAAACGACCGCAGTCATTAATTTTTTCATGATTTAATCTCCTTTTATATGGATGGTTATGTGTTTTAAACCGCGCACTATGTTACTCACAAACACGACAGTAATAAATGGCAAAGTTGGTTAAAAATAAAACATTTTACGAATTGCTTTGATAGGGAGCTAAGGGGATTTAAGGGAATTTAGCCAAAGCTCAAGCGATCAGATGTTGAGTGTTGAAAAATATCTAAAAATCTGACCGCACTTTGATCTATTTTAGAACTATTTCACACTCAATCTCACCGCCACGGTTTCGCCAGCCTCAAGATAGCGATGGATTCGCGCGGTTTCTACGCATACCATGGTTTGATAGCCGTTTTCAGACATACTGCTTGTGGCTTTGTGCCATGGATTCCATAACACCACATCGCTGGCATTTTGATGTGTCACGAATAGGGTGCGTTGGTTGGCTTGGTCGTGAATTTCCGTTGGCTGTTGTGGCGCGGTATAAATGCAATCCACGTTTTCATTGATAATGCGTGGTGAAGGCACGGTTTCCTGTGATTGGGTCAGGGAGTTAAAACATTCCGTTGGTAGGTTGACGATACTCGTGTTGGTAATATTGCCAATGTTGAAATAACTGTGCAGCGCCAGTTGCACGTTTTCCATGCCGGTTTCGCCGTAGTGAGTAAAGCGTAGGTCGCAATGTTCGGTGAATAGCATTTCAATTTTAGCCAAAATGAGGCGGTGTTTTGAAAACAACGAAAAAACCAACCGCACTTTGTCGCTGCCAATCTCGTAGTCGCTTAATTGCCATAGGCTGGTGCGAGCGAAGCCATGCGCCGGCGTGCCGGCATTATTAAACCATGGATAGCAAATCGGGATGCCGCCACGAATTGCCGTGCCGGCTTTAAACGGTTCGATGTCACTTAACCACAATACGTCTTGTTTGCTGTGCGCCGGTTCCCAACTGAATAAATGCGCTCCTTGTAAGGCGATTTTGGCTGTGCCGACGGCGTGGTGTAAATGTAAAACAGGAATGTCGTTATACGCATATAAACTCAATTCCGGTGTGATTTGTTGTTGTAATTGAATGTTCATCATCTTGTCCTTGTTGATTCAGAAAGAGGGGAAATCTGCTATACTGTGCCGACTTTTTAACAGGTGAAAAATAATGGCGTATTCAAAACAAATTAGCAAGGCATTTTCCCCAGACGGTGCATTGAGTGCCCATATCAAGGGCTTTCGTCCCCGCGCAGAACAGGTCGATATGGCGGAGGCGGTAGGCAATGCCATTGAACAGCAGGGGGCGTTAGTGGTGGAAGCCGGTACGGGCACGGGCAAAACCTTTGCGTATTTGGCGCCGGCGTTATTGGCGAAAAAGAAAACCATCATTTCCACCGGTTCCAAAAACTTGCAAGATCAGCTGTTCAATCGCGACTTGCCCGCTATTCAAAAAGCCCTCGGGTACAGCGGCAAAATTGCCTTGCTCAAAGGGCGTGCCAATTATTTATGTTTAGAACGTTTGGAACAGGTGATTGCGCAAGGCGTGCTGGGTGATCGCAGTGTGCTGCACGATTTATCCAAAGTGCGCAAATGGCGTAATGCCACGAAGACCGGGGATTTGTCCGAATGTATTGAAATTGCCGAAGACAGCCCGATTTTGCCTCAACTCACCAGTACAGCGGAAAGTTGTTTGGGGAGTGATTGCCCCAATTATGCGGATTGTTTTGTGGCATTGGCGCGTAAAAAAGCGCTGAATGCCGATTTGGTGGTGGTCAATCATCACTTATTTTTTGCCGACATGGCAGTGAAAGAAAACGGCTTCGGCGAATTGATCCCGAATGCAGAAGTGATTGTGTTTGATGAAGCGCACCAACTGCCTGATATCGCCAGCCAATATTTCGGTCAATCCGTTACGTCCCGCCAACTTTTTGATTTATGTAAAGACATTCAAATTACCTACCGCACCGAAGTGAAAGACATGAAACAGCTTGGTGTGGCGGCGGATCAGCTATTAAAAATCGTGCAGGATTTCCGTTTAATATTGGGTGAAGGCAATTTGCGCGGCAACTGGCGGCAAATGCTACAACAAAGTGCGGTTAAAAAAGCCTTTGATTTTTTATTGGAAAAACTGAATTTCACTGCCGAAGTGGTGAAATTAGGCTTGGGGCGTTCACAAACGCTGGACAGTATTTTTGAGCGCATTGCGCAGTTACAAAATTTACTTAAACGCCTGACGGAGACAGAAATCACCGGGTATTGCTATTGGTTTGAGTGTATCGGTCGCCAGTTTGGGCTGCATATTACGCCGCTCACCGTGGCGGACAAGTTTGGTGAGCAAATGGCGAAACAAAAATGCGCGTGGATTTTCACCTCAGCTACCTTGGAAGTGGGCGGCACTTTTGCCCATTTTTGCCAGCGTTTAGGCATTCAACATGCTGAGCAGAAAATTCTGCCGAGCCCTTTTAATTATGCAGAGCAATCCTTGCTTTGCGTGCCGCGTTATCTGCCGGCAACCAATCACAGTGGCACGTTCACTCAATTAGGCAAAATGTTACTGCCGATTATCGAAGCCAACCAAGGCCGTTGTTTTGTGCTTTGCACGTCGTACGCCATGATGCGTAGCCTGGCGGACTATTTTCGTGAAAACAGTGAACTGACGATTTTATTGCAGGGCGAAACGGCGAAAACCACGTTGTTGGAACAATTTATTTCGCAATCGCACAGCGTGCTGGTGGCCACCTCCAGTTTTTGGGAGGGCGTGGACGTGCGGGGCGATGCCTTGTCGCTAGTGATTATCGATAAATTGCCCTTTACTGCACCTGATGAGCCATTATTGAAAGCACGCATTGAAGATTGCCGTTTGCAGGGCGGCGATCCATTTAACGATATTCAGATTCCCGAAGCGGTGATTACCTTGAAGCAGGGCGTAGGGCGGTTAATTCGTGATGTGACTGATCGCGGTGCTGTGATTATTTGCGATAACCGTTTGGTGATGCGCCCTTATGGAGAAACCTTTTTGCGCAGTTTGCCGAATTTTAAACGTACGCGGGATTTGCACAAAGTGGTACAATTCTTAACAACGTTAAAGACAGACGATAACAACGAATCAATATAAATATGAAAAATGTCACATTATTAGCTTTAGATACCGCAACAGAGGCTTGTTCTGTTGCTTTGTTACGCGGCGGTGAAAAAACACATTTAGTGCAATTTGCCCAGCGTGAACATACCAAACATATTTTGCCGATGGTGGATGAAATTTTGGCTCAAGCAGGCATTACACTACATCAAGTGGATGCCTTGGTTTTTGGGCGTGGTCCGGGTAGTTTTACCGGTGTGCGCATTGGTGCTGGCATTGCGCAAGGGTTAGCCTTCGGGGCAGCGTTGCCGGTGATTTCGGTGTCCAATTTAGCCGCAATGGCACAAGCTGCCTATGTGCAATATCAGGCAGAAAATGTGCTGACAGCCATTGATGCTCGTATGAATGAAGTGTATTTTGCCCAATGGCAGGCACAAAAAGTGCGATCAGATTTCGGCGAGTTTTTAGATTGGCAGCCGATGATTGCCGAGCAGGTGTGCAGCCCATCAAAAGCCATTGAGCAGGTGGTTCAACAACATCATGAAAACGCCGTTTTAGTGGGAACTGGCTGGGCGGCTTATCCTGAATTAAGCGACGCGAATCTTGGTAAAGCGACAGAGATCACCTTGCCTTCCGCATTATATATGCTGGATTTGGCATTGCCAAAATGGTTTGCCGGCGAGACCATTAGCCCGTTAGAGATTGAGCCGATTTACTTACGCAATGAAGTAACGTGGAAGAAATTGCCGGGGCGAGAATAGATTTTAATCACCTTTTGAGAGGAGCATTAAAATGAGCAAAAAAATAGGGTTAATATTCACCGCACTTTCTCTTGTTTTAACCGGTTGTGTGTCGGCGCCGCAAGGGTTAGAGCCAAAACAATTTGATGCGTTAAATTTAAATAACATCCAACCGCAAGATTATGACTGCCGTTGTGTGAAAGTGCGTTTGGGCGGCAAAGTGATTTCCGCTACGGCATTGAAAAATCAGACAAAAGTGGAAGTGTTGAATCAGACGGTCGCCTATTTCTCCGCAAAACCGATCATTGATAGCCATAGTAATGGGCGCTTTATTGCCTACTTAAATGGCTTTGTGGATCCGGAAAACTTAAAAGATCAATACATAACCGTTGCCGGCGTGCTAAGTGGCAAAGAGCAGGGCAAAATTGATCAAGCGGATTACAGCTATCCGGTGGTGCAGGCGCATCAATATCGACTTTGGAAGTTAGTACAAGAATATTATTACGATCCGGACGACATGTATGATAACGGACCGTTTTATCCATACGGTTGGGGCGCACCGAGATTCATGTGGGTCGAACCACGTCTTCGCTATAATTTGTATTAAGTTTGGGCGGAATGTTAGAATTCCGCCTCATTTTATAAAAATAAAGAAAAAAGATTAGGGATTACCATGACTAAACCTTGGTTTCAAAATTATCCGGAAGGTTCTGAGCGTGAGTTGGATACGTCAGAATACGATTCGATTTTAGATATGTTTGATAAGGCGATTCGCGAACACCCTGACCGCGCCGCTTACATTAATATGGGACAAGTGTTAACGTTTCGTAAATTAGAAGAACGCAGCCGTGCTTTTGCGGCCTATTTGCAAAATGAATTGAAGTTGGAACGTGGTGATCGTGTGGCATTAATGATGCCGAATTTGTTGCAATATCCAATCGCGTTATTTGGGATTTTACGTGCAGGCCTTGTGGTGGTGAACGTGAATCCGCTTTATACGCCACGCGAGTTAGAACATCAACTTCAAGACAGCGGCGCCAAAGCCATTGTGGTGGTGTCTAACTTTGCCTCTACGTTAGAAAAAATTGTTTTCAACACTTCTGTGAAGCATGTGATTTTGACCCGTATGGGCGATCAGTTGTCTTTCGGTAAACGCACATTAGTGAACTTTGTGGTGAAATACGTGAAGAAACTCGTGCCAAAATATAAGTTGCCAAATGCGGTCACGTTCCGTGAAGTATTGAATGTGGGGAAATATCGTCAATATGTCCGTACGCAAATGGAACGCAATGATTTGGCCTTTTTGCAATACACAGGCGGCACGACGGGCGTAGCAAAAGGGGCGATGTTATCGCACGGTAATATTATCGTGAATGTGTTCCAAGCCAAGTGGATTGCCCATCCTTTTGTGGGCGATCGTAGTCGTGAACGATTAGCTATTTTGGCCTTGCCTCTGTATCACGTTTTTGCCCTCACCGTGAACTGCTTGCTGTTTATTGAATTGGGGGTGACAGCCGTATTAATTACGAACCCGCGTGATATTCCGGGTTTTGTTAAAGAACTGAAAAAATATCCGTTTGTGGCGATTACCGGCGTGAATACCTTGTTTAACGCCTTGTTAAACAATGACGAGTTGAAGAACGTGAATTTTTCTGCCTTAAAACTTTCTGTAGGCGGCGGCATGGCGATTCACCAATCCGTTGCCACTCGTTGGCATGAATTGACCGGTTGTAACATCATTGAAGGTTACGGCATGACGGAATGCTCACCGCTCATTGCAGCATGCCCGGTGAATGTAGTGAAGCATAACGGCAGTATTGGTGTGCCGGTGCCGAACACGGACATTCGAATTGTGAAAGAAGACGGCACTGAAGCAGCACTTGGTGAAGCAGGGGAGTTGTGGGTGAAAGGCGAACAGGTGATGCAAGGGTATTGGCAACGCCCGGAAGCCACCGCAGAAGTGATCAAAGACGGTTGGATGGCAACCGGTGATATTGTGATCATGGATGAAAGTTACAGCTTGCGCATTGTGGATCGCAAAAAAGACATGATTTTGGTGTCCGGTTTTAACGTGTATCCGAATGAAATCGAAGATGTGGCGATGTTAAACAATAAAGTGGCGGAAGTGGCGGCAATCGGCGTACCCAATGAGGTATCCGGGGAAACCATCAAACTTTTTGTTGTGAAGAAAGAGGAAAGTTTAACCCGCGATGAATTACGACAACACTGCCGTAAATATTTAACCGGCTACAAAATTCCAAAAGACATTGAGTTCCGTGAGACATTGCCGAAAACCAACGTGGGTAAAATTTTACGTCGTGTTTTACGTGATGAAGAAATGGCGAAACGTGCGACAACCGCCTAAGTTATTTTATTAATCAATGCGAGAGAGAATGTCGCTTTACAGCACATTCTCTCCTTTATTTCTATGACATATCAAATAAAAGAATGTAACAGTTCGTAGCGTGCATCTTGATGCACGACCAAATTACGCACGGAACGTTATTTAACTCTTTCGGGCATTCATGATTTCGTGCAACAAGTTGCACGCTACGATTCTAAAAAAGTGCGGTGAATTTTTACGGCGTTTAAAAACGTGTTGAAAATCCACCGCACTTTTTATTGATTGCGATTATTGCAATTTCTTACCTTCAAACTCACCATTGAGACTTTCCAAGAAAGACGTAATGTCATCAATGTCTTGCTGTTGCGGTTTCACATTACTTTGATATTTCAGCATGATACGAACGGCTTCTTTCAAGTCTTTTGCAGAGGCATCATGCATATAAGGCGCAGTTAATGCGATATTACGCAATGACGGCACTTTAAAGCGATGCATATCATACGGATCCTTGGTTTGAGCGAAACGACCTTGATCGGCTTCAGTGATTGGTGTGCCACGATCTTTGAAGTAATCACCGTAAATACCCATGTATTCGTAAGATTGGCCGCCCATATTCACACCGGTATGGCAGGTATCGCATTTATATTTTTTAAATAATTCGTAGCCTTTTAATTGCTGTTCATTTAATGCGGTTTTATCGCCTTTTAAGTAGCGGTCAAAATCGCTATTTGGGGTGATCAAGGTTTTTTCATATTCACCGATCGCGTGGGTTAATGTCGCTTGGCTTACTTCAGGATACACTTTTAAGAATTCTTTTTTGAATTCTTCATCCTGTTTAAATTTCGCTACGATGTCATCCCATGAATGGCTGCCCATTTCGACCGGATTAATGGGTGGTCCTCCCGCTTGTGCGGCAAGATCGATTGCGCGGCCATCCCAGAATTGAACAAAGTTAAATGCGGCATTAAATACGGTTGGCGCATTGATACCCCCTTTTTTACCGTCAATACCGGTAGAGACATCTAAGCGGTCAACCCCACCTTTGTCAAGCTGGTGACAGCTGTGGCATTGAACGGTGCCATCTGCAGAGAGGCGGTCATCCATAAAGAGTTTGCGACCAAGTTCTACTTTGGCAGGATCGGTCATAATAGCATCGGGAATTGGTTGGATCAGATTGTGGGAGTTGGCGCCTTGCGTATTTGCCGGCAAAAAGGCCTGGCGTTGCTCACGAATCCAATTTAATAACGTGGTTTTCTCACTGTCATCAGGGCGACTTCCCCAGTGAATATGGCGGAATTTAGCTACCGGCATTTCGTTATTTTCAATCACACGTTCAAGTTTTGCTAAATCCACTTCAGATAATTTACTCGGATCTTTTAAGCCATCCAGTAATTTATTTAATAAAAAGACGCGTTTACCTGATTCAATATCATGGCTTAAGACAGAATCTGCGAAGGGAAGGTTAGCGTAGAAAGGCAAATCAGCATTCGAGGTATGACAATACTGGCAACCATTATCAAACAAAATTTTGGCAACCTTCTGTTGTTCAGCAGAGTAATTACCCTCAGCAAGTAATTTTTCTGATTGTCCTTTATCATATTGATGGATATATCCAACAACGCCTAAATAACCGGCAATCGCAATGACTGCGGCTTTAAGTGCAAATTTTTTCATCCTTTGTGCTCCAATGTTAGAAAAGTAAAAACAGCAGCGCGATTTTGACGAAAAACGAAATCTAAATATATGATTTAAATCAATAAAAATGATTTGAAAAAACGATGGGTGAAATTGATTGCATTAATCAAAAAGAGGTATTTTATGAAATGACTTGTCATTAAAGCATGGTAAACCCAAACACCAAAAGGAAAATTCCGTTTTTTGTATATTTTTTTTGCATTCAGTCAACAAATACGATAAAAAGCTTGTGTTAATATAAAAAGCTAGATATTATCGCACGCAATTTGCGACCGTAGCTCAGTTGGTTAGAGCACCACCTTGACATGGTGGGGGTCACTGGTTCGAGTCCAGCCGGTCGCACCATCTTTTCTTTTCATAAAGTTCCATTCATCACATAAAATCAAATATTTGTAGCCTTTTTGTTTGTTTTATTGTGTCATAGAGTTTCATTTAATTTTATAATTTTAGTATTACATTTGGTATCATAACTTCAATATTTCTGCGGTTGTAATACCAAAAATACGTTCGTGTTACCGGATCTAAGATATAGTGATTCTAGAATCGTAGCGTGCAACTTGTTGCACGAAATCGTGAATATCCAAAAGAATTAATAACGTTCCGTGCGTGGTTTGGTCGTGCATCAAGATGCACGCTACGCATGAGATCTTGAATTACGCATAGCCTATGATTTTTATAGTCTGGCTTTGACTGGCTATAAATAAAAAACAACCGCACTTTTTCAAGTACGGTTGTTTTGTCTTTCATTAAGAGTAAATTATTCTACGCCAACCATCACGGAAGTGGCTTTGATAATTGCGTAAGCGTCTTTGCCTACCGCTAAACCTAATTCTCTTACCGCTTCAAGAGAGATGGTAGAAGAAATTACGTTGCCGCCACCGATATCAAGGTGAACGATTGCGTTTACAGAACCGCTTTCGATTGAAACAACTTTACCTTTTAATTGGTTTCTTGCACTGATTTTCATAGAAATTTCCTTATATTAAGGCCTACAAAAAGTAGGCGGATGAAAAAAGAGTCTGCATTTTACCCATAATTACGATAAAAACCAATACTACTTAAGAGGTGATAGCCCTTTTAAGATTTGCTGAGCATTTTCTTTGGTCAACTCATGGTCATTAGTACTGCAATTAAACCTCCCACAAATGCAAATCCCTGAATGGCAAACAAACCAAAACCGAGCAAAATCGCAATAGCTGCGCCGATACAAGCACCACTGGATACACCTAACAGATCAGGCGACACCAGCGGATTGCGGAAAATCCCCTGAAACGTTGCGCCTGCCACCGCAAGCGCAGAGCCTACTAAAATAGCGGCAAGAATGCGTGGCAAGCGCAGATTGAAAATGATGTTGTTTTGTACGTCACTGGTGTTATTGCCCATTAGGCTTTGCACTACGATTTTCAATCGGAATGGCAAAACGTCCCCAAGACAAGGAAAACAAGGTAAGGCTAAAAAGCAATAAAATAAGCAGGATAAAAATCAATGTGTTTTTATTCATGAGAAAAGCGCGGTTAGTTTTAAATGTGGTTCATTATATATGAAATTATATACATCTTTGTAATTTGTTTTATATAATGAAATTAAGGGAGTAGCCAAAACGTGAGGAAAAGTAACCGCACTTTTGTTTTTGAGTGATAAAAGTGCGGTCGGTTTTGAGACTGTTTTTCAGAAAACAAAAACGGCATCTATTTCGATACCGTTTTCTTTTTAAAGTGCGGTCAAAAATTACAACACTTTGACAATGCTTTCGCAGAGGTAACGAATGTTGTCTTCGGTAATGCCGGCAACGTTGATACGGCCTGAGCGCACGGCATAAATGGCAAACTCTTCTTTCAAGCGGTCAACTTGTTCTGCGGTCAAGCCACTGAAAGAGAACATCCCGTTTTGGTTGATGATGAAGCTAAAGTCTTGCTGCGCACCATATTCTTTAAGCAACTCAACAAAACGGTGACGCATTTTTTTGATGCGGTCGCGCATTTCGGTGAGTTCGTTTTCCCAGTCTTGGCGCAATTTTGCATCATTTAATACCAATGCAACGGTATTTGCCCCGTGAGAAGACGGGTTAGAGTAGAGGGTACGGATAATGACTTTTACTTGAGTTAATGCTGTTGCAGCAATATTAGAATTTTCCGCCACGACAGTGAATGCACCAACGCGCTCATTATATAAACCAAAGTTTTTAGAGAAGGAGCTTGCCACTAAAAGTTCTTTATGATTTTTCGCGAAGGCGCGTAAGCCGTAAGCATCTTCTTCTAAACCGTGGGCAAAGCCTTGGTAAGCGAAGTCGAATAATGGCAACCAACCTTTTTGTGCAGACATTTCAGCCAGTTTGTCCCATTGTTCCGGTGTTGGGTCGATACCGGTCGGGTTGTGGCAGCAACCGTGAAGTAAAACCACATCGCCTTCACCGGCTTGGCTTAAATCGGCAATTAAGTTGTCCCAGTCTAAGGCTTTGCGCTCGGCATCGTAGTAGCGGTATTCGCGGATGTTGATGCCTACCGCTTTGAAAATTGCATTGTGGTTTGGCCAGGTTGGTGTGCTGATCCACACATTTTGGCTGTTAGTTTGGCGTTTAACGAACTCAGCAGCAATTCGGAGCGCACCGGTTCCGCCCAAACTTTGTACGGTTCTTGCACGATTGTTTTTTACAATGTCAGAATTGGCGCCGAACAATAATTCTTTGGTGCGTGCGTTGAAATCGGCAACGCCGTCAATCGGCAAGTAGTTTTTGGTATTTTCTTGTTCTAATAAACGTCTTTCTGCTTCTTTTACCGCTTTAACAATCGGGGTATTACCTTTGGCATCTTTATAGACACCGATACCTAAATTAATCTTGTTACTGCGGGTTTCGGATTTAAATGCTTCGCCTAAACCTAAAATTGGATCCGCCGGTGCGGCAGTAATCTTTTCAAACATAGTGTTATCCTCGGATGGTGGGTGAAAAATTATTTTAGTTATACTGCTCGGTGTTCTTTTTGACAAGCAATATGTTTCAAATATGTTAACTATATCAACTTATTTTTTGCCCATTGCAAACCGGATTGATAGTCTTCCGGCAACTCCGCCGCCAATTTGTCTAATTGCGCGATAATCACCTTTTTATCCGGATGGGAAAGATTAATGTGACCCACTTTGCGTCCCGGACGGACTTCTTTGCCATACCAATGCAATTGCGCAAAGGGCGTATTTAGCCATTGTGGGTTATGCGCAGTGCCGATCAAATTCACCATTACGCTTGGCGCAGAGACCTTTAATTGCGGCGTTGGTAAATCTAATAATGCTCGCAAATGCAATTCAAATTGACTCACAGCACAGCCAAGTTGTGTCCAGTGACCGCTGTTATGTACGCGTGGTGCAAGTTCATTAATTAAAAGCTGATTGCCCACCACAAAACATTCCATTGCCATCACGCCCACATAATTGAGCTCATTCATGATTTTGCCTAACATCATTTCAGCTTGCTGTTGCTGTGCGGCTTGTTGTGGGAAAGTGGTATCCATGACACTGTAACGTAAAATACCATTTTGCTGTAAATTGTGGGTGACCGGATAAAAACGGGTATCGCCGTTTCGGAAACGGGCACCCACGAGAGACACTTCGTAATCAAAGGGAATGAATTTTTCCGCAATAGTTTCTCCGAACAGGTCTTCCGTGATTTGAGCTTTGTTTTCATCAGACACAATCCACTGCCCACGGCCGTCATAACCGCCCATGCGACGCTTAACGACAACTTTCTCACCAATATGGTGAAATACCTCCGCCCATTGTGATGGTTCTTTTAACAGACACCAAGGCGAAGTTGGAAGATCTAATTTATCTAATAAGGATTTTTGGCTTAAGCGATCGGCTAATTGAGCAAAGATTTTTTGATTGACGAAATTGGCGTGATTGCCTAGGAGTGTGGTGAGTGGCGTTTGTTCCCAACGTTCGATTTCCGCAGTAATAATATCATCAGGCGATAATTCAAACACCGGCGCATCGAAAGGCAACGGTTGAACATGAATATCTAAAGGCGCACCGGCATAGCGTAACATTCTGCCAAGCTGTCCATTGCCAAGCACATAAATCGTCGGGTAGAGGGCGGATTTTTGCATAGTATTCTCATTGATTTTTATTGATGGCACAAACGTTCATGTTTGCACTACCTTTAGTTACTTATTAAAAAACACGGAAAAAAATGACCGCACTTTTTAGGTTGAGCATGGATAAAGTGCGGTAGATATTTTTGTTGTTTTTAACGTCGCGGGTCCGGATTGTCTAACACGCTTTGTGTTTGTGCCTGTCTGAACTCATGTAAGCGTTGTGCTAATTCAGCATTATTCATGGCTAACATTTGTGCGGCTAATAAGCCTGCGTTTGCTGCACCGGCAGGTCCAATAGCTAAGGTGCCGACGGGAATGCCTTTAGGCATTTGCACGATGGAATAGAGGCTATCTACACCACTTAACATGGAACTTTTCACTGGTACGCCAAGCACAGGTACGATGGTTTTGGCAGCAATCATTCCCGGCAGATGGGCAGCACCGCCTGCACCGGCAATAATCACTTGATAACCCTTTTGTTGTGCATTTTCGGCAAACTGGAAGAGTTTATCGGGGGTGCGGTGTGCAGAAACAATCTCTACGTGATAAGAAACCTGTAATTGATCGAGGATTTGCGTGGCTTCTTGCATGGTTGCCCAATCACTTTGAGAACCCATTACAATCGCGACTTTTGGGGATGTTAAAGACATTTTTGCCTCATTCTTGGAGATAAAAAACGGCGCTAGAATAGCATAATGCGCAAACGTTTGCGATAACTTTGCCAAAGAAAATCCATTTGCAACTTAATGCTAAAAATCATATCCTTAACGGCACTTTTTAGCCCTTAGAATTAGGTTGTTTTATGCTCGCTAAAGCCAAATATAGAAAAGATTATCAAACCCCCGATTTCACGGTAACCGATATCCATCTCGATTTTCAATTAGAGCCGGAAAAGACCGTGGTGGTTGCCACAAGCCAATATCAACGTCTTAATCCAAACAGCACCACCTTGCGCCTAGACGGACAGGATTTTCAATTTTCTTCCATTAAATTAAATGGAACACCTTTTACACAATATCAACAAGATCCGGAAAATTTGACGCTAAATCTTGAGCAAATCGATGCAAATCAGTTTGAACTGGAAATCACGACGATTTTAAATCCGGCAGCCAATACATCACTACAAGGTTTGTATCAATCCGGTGACGCTTTTTGTACACAATGTGAAGCGGAGGGCTTTCGTCAAATTACCTACATGCTAGATCGACCGGATGTCTTAGCACGTTACACCACGAAAATTACCGCCGATAAAGCGAAATACCCATTTTTACTTTCTAACGGCAATCGCATTAACAGCGGCGATTTAGACGATGGGCGTCATTGGGTGGAATGGAAAGATCCGTTCCCGAAACCAAGCTATTTGTTTGCGTTAGTAGCAGGCGATTTTGATGTGCTGAAAGATCAATTCATCACCAAAAGTGGTCGTGAAGTGGCATTAGAATTGTATGTGAATCGTGGCAATTTAGATCGCGCCGATTGGGCAATGCAAAGTTTAAAACGTGCCATGAAATGGGATGAAGAACGTTTTGATTTAGAATATGACCTCGACATTTACATGATTGTCGCGGTGGACTTCTTCAACATGGGCGCCATGGAAAATAAAGGGCTAAATATTTTTAATGACAAATATGTGTTGGCAAATCCACAAACGGCAACCGATGACGACTATTTAGCCATTGAAAGTGTGATTGCGCACGAATATTTCCACAACTGGACGGGCAACCGAGTGACTTGTCGTGATTGGTTTCAACTAAGTTTAAAAGAAGGTTTGACCGTTTTCCGTGATCAGGAATTCTCTTCTGACACGGGTTCTCGCCCGGTAAATCGCATTAATAACGTGAAGTTTTTGCGTACCGTACAATTTGCTGAAGACGCAGGCCCGATGGCACACCCGATTCGTCCGGAAAAAGTGATTGAAATGAATAACTTCTATACGGTTACTGTGTACGAAAAAGGCGCGGAAGTGATTCGTATGTTGCATACCTTATTGGGCGAAGAGGGCTTTCAAAAGGGCATGAAGTTATATATTGCGGAAAACGATGGCAAAGCGGCAACCTGTGAAGATTTTGTGTCTGCCATGGAGCGCGCCAATAATTTGGATTTAGCCCAGTTCCGCCGCTGGTACAGCCAATCCGGCACGCCGGAGTTGACCATCAGTGATCGTTATGATGAAAAAAATCACGTTTATCAATTACAGGTTTCTCAATTAACGCCACCAACGGCAGATCAAATGGAAAAAGTGAATTTACACATTCCGTTGAAAATTGCGTTATATGATGAAAAAGGTGCAGCACAAACCCTTTATGATGCCAATGGTGTTGTGGATAATGTGTTAAACATTACTCAAAAAGACCAAACCTTTGAATTTCATAATCTTTACACTAAGCCGATTCCAGCCTTGTTATGCGATTTCTCTGCACCGGTGAAATTGGATTATGATTATTCCTCTTCACAACTGATTACCTTGCTAAAGTGTGCTGAAAATGGCTTTATTCGTTGGGATGCGGCGCAGATGTTACTGGCTTCTGAGTTACGACGTAACGTCTCTCACTATCAACAAGGCCAACCGCTAGAATTATCGGCGGAAACGGCAGCCGTGTTTTATCAAGTTTTAGATAATTATCAAAAGGATATTGAGTTAACCAGTTTGATTCTCACGTTGCCGAAAGCGACAGAATTTGCGGAATTATTTAAAACCATTGATCCGGATGCCATCAGCGCTGCCAGGGAGTTTATGGCTGTCGCAATTGCAGACAGCTTACAAGAGGTATTGTTAAGAACTTACAACGCCATTCGTTTGGATGAATACAAAATCAATCGGGAAGACATTGCTTTACGCAAACTACGCAATGTCTGTTTAAGCTATTTAGCCTACACCAATATTGGCAATAATCTGGTGAACAAACATTACACCTATTCCAATAACATGACCGACACACTCGCCGCCTTAACTTCTGCGACACAAGCGAAGTTGGCTTGTCGAGATGGGTTATTAGCAGATTTTGAGCAAAAATGGCAACATGACGGTTTAGTCATGGACAAATGGTTTGCTTTACAAGCGACACGTCCGGAAGAAAATGTGTTACAAAACGTGATGCAGTTGATGGATCATCCAAGCTTTAATTTTAATAACCCGAACCGCGTGCGTTCTCTCATTGGTGCTTTTGCGGGGCAAAACTTAAAAGCGTTCCACGCTATTGACGGTTCAGGCTACCGTTTCTTAACGGATATTTTGATTAAACTGAATAAAAGCAACCCACAGGTGGCTTCTCGTTTAATTGAGCCGTTAATTCGTTTTGCACGTTATGATGCGCAGCGCCAAACCTTAATGAAACGTGCGCTAGAACGCATTAGTGAGACAGCGGATTTATCTCGCGATTTATTTGAGAAAATCGAAAAAGCGTTACAGTAAACATGAAAAGTGCGGTTAAATTTGACCGCACTTTTTCTATTCTTTTCACAGTTAACTCTCCGGAGAGATAAACGAGTATGTATTCTTTCATTCGTAAAGGTCTTTTTGCCCTTGATCCTGAAGATGCCCATAATTTAGTGATAAAAGCCCTTGGCTTAGCAGGACATTCGCCAGTTCATTTTTTATTAAAACAACTTCTAAATTGTCCACAAGGTAAGCCGAAAACCGTCATGGGGATTGAATTTAAAAATCCTATCGGTTTGGCAGCGGGCGCAGATAAAAATGCTGAAGCGATTGATGGCTTTGGTGCCATGGGCTTTGGTTTCATTGAAGTGGGCACAGTGACGCCATTAGCGCAAGAGGGAAATGCCAAACCACGCCAGTTTCGTTTGGTAGAAGCCGAAGGCATCATTAATCGTAATGGCTTTAATAATTATGGTATCGATCAGCTGATTGAAAATGTCAATAAATCGCACTATGACGGCGTGTTGGGGATCAACATCGGTAAAAATAAACTGACGCCCTTAGAACAAGGGAAAGATGATTATCTGATTTGTTTGAATAAAGCCTATAACTATGCCGGTTATATTACCGTGAATATTTCTTCGCCTAATACGCCGGATTTACGCCAGCTACAATATGGCGATTATTTTGATGATTTACTGAGAAGCATTAAATCTCGTCAACAAGAACTGGCTTCACAGCATGGCAAATATGTGCCGATTGCGGTAAAAATCGCTCCGGATTTGACGGAAAGCGAGTTAATTCAAATTGCCGATACCTTGCTGCGTCATAAAATGGACGGTGTCATTGCGACCAATACGACGATTTCTCGCGACAACGTCACATATTTAAAAAATGCTGAGCAGCAGGGCGGATTAAGCGGAAAACCCTTACAACAGAAAAGCACAGAAATTATTAAACGATTATACCAAGAACTCAAAGGGCAGATCCCCATTATTGGCAGCGGCGGCATTGATGGTGTGCAAAATGCTCAAGAAAAAATCCAAGCCGGCGCCGAGCTTTTGCAAGTGTATTCAGGCTTGATTTATCATGGACCGAGATTAGTTAAAGAATTGGTTCAAGTAATTAAATAAGGAAAAGCATGATCAAATATGACCTACATTGCCATAGCACAGCTTCCGATGGGATATTATCGCCGACTGAGGTGGTGTTACGCGCCCATGAAAAAGGCGTGAATGTACTGGCATTGACCGATCATGATACGGTAGCCGGCGTACCTGAAGCCCGTAAACAGGCTGAGGCGTTAGGCATTCAGCTCATTAATGGGGTAGAGTTATCGACCCTTTGGGAAGGTCATTCTATTCATATTGTGGGATTAGGGTTCGATCTTTCACATGAAAAAATGACCGCACTTTTAGCTGAGCAAGCGAAATTACGCGAGATTCGAGCTCAGGAAATCGGGGCAAAGTTAGAAAAAATCGGTGTAGAAAATGCTTACTCGGAGGCAAAAAAATTAGCCGGCGAAGGAGAAGTGACCCGAGCGCATTATGCCCGCCATTTAGTGCAAATTGGCAAAGTTTCTAACGATGGTCAAGCCTTTAAACGTTATTTGGGGCAGGGTAAATCTGCTTATGTCAAGCCACTGTGGGTTGATATTCCAACGACCATTGACATCATCCATCAAGCCGGTGGGCTTGCCGTGTTTGCGCATCCGTTGCGTTATACCATGACCATGAAATGGGTACGAAAACTGACGGAGAGTTTTAAAGCATGGGGCGGCGATGCCATTGAAATTTCCGGTTGCGGACAAAGCCGCGACCAGTATCAATTATTAGTAAAACTCGCGGAAGAACATCAACTCGCCGGTTCTATGGGGTCTGATTTTCATTTTCCTTGTGCGTGGGTGGAATTGGGCAAACTCGCACCGTTGCCGGCGCATATTCCTTTTGTTTTAGACATAAAAAATGACCTTGCTTAATTGCAAGGTCATGTAAAACGAAAACGTCCTTAAAAAGGACCGCACTTTTACGGTTTTGTCTTACATAAATCCAGCCGAGTAATAAAATCAATGAAGGCTTTGACTTTCGCTGACAAATGACGGCGGTGTGGATAAACAATATGTAAATCCAACTCTTGTTGTCGGTAATCCGCTAAAATCTCAACCAATTTCCCCGAAGCCAATTCTTCCTCCACAAAGAAGCGTGGCGTGTTAATAATGCCAACACCGTCAACACATAATGAAGCAAGGGTTAAGCCATTATTACAGACCAACTTGGAACGCATTTTAACGCGCTGAATTTTGTTGTGTTTGTTGAATTCCCAATAAATTTGGTTGCCTGTGGCTTTGTATAAAAGGCAGTCGTGATGTTCTAATTCTTCCGGCGTTTGTGGCGTACCATGAATGACTAAATATTCCGGTGAAGCGACGAAGTGCATTGAAGAGGTCGCAATTTTCTTTGCCACCAAGGAGCTGTCTTGCAAATAACCAATTCGTAAGGCCAAATCAAATCCTTCACTCACCAGATCGATAACACGGTCATTAAACTCAATATCGATATGTAAATTGGGATGCGCTTTAACAAAACTCGCTAAATTGGGCGTAATAAATCGCAAACCGAAATCGCGCGGTACGGAAACCGTTAAATTACCATGAAGGGAGGTAGAGAGATTGCTGATGCTGGATTCAGCCTCTTCCAATTCCAATAAAATGGGCTGGCAACGCTGATAATAGAGGCTGCCGGCTTCTGTGGGCACAATTTTGCGGGTAGTTCGTTGCAATAATCGTATTTTTAACTGTTCTTCTAATTGAGACACCAGTTTGCTTGCCATGGCAACAGAGATATTTTGCAGTGCGGCCGCTTTGGTAAAACTTTGAGTTTCAATCACTTTACAAAAAATTGAAATTGCATTGAGTTTGTCCATTTATCGCGCCTTTTGGAAAAAAGTAGTTGACCTGACTAAAGATAGTTAGCAATATATCGGGCAATTTTACACAAATTAAACAGAATTAGGTAATAATAATGAGTAAATCCTTGGTTATTGTGGAGTCGCCGGCAAAGGCGAAAACCATTAATAAATATTTAGGAAACAATTATGTGGTGAAATCCAGTGTCGGGCATATTCGTGATTTACCCACGGTAGGTTCTGCAAGCGGTGAAAAAGCCAAGCCGATCTCAACCAAAGGGTTAAGTGCTGAAGAAAAGCAAGCGCTTAAACAAAAGAAAGAACAAGATGCCTTAGTCAAACGTATGGGCGTTGACCCATATCACAGTTGGAAAGCCAATTACCAAATTTTACCGGGCAAAGAAAAAGTTGTTGCCGAATTAAAATCTCTCGCTAAAAATGCCGATCATATTTACCTCGCCACCGACTTGGATAGGGAAGGAGAGGCCATTGCATGGCACTTACGTGAAGTCATTGGCGGTGATGATGAACGCTTTAGCCGAGTGGTATTTAATGAAATTACGAAAAATGCGATCAAACAAGCCTTTGAACACCCTGAGCAGTTAAATATGGATCGTGTGAACGCCCAGCAAACCCGTCGTTTTTTAGATCGCGTTGTTGGGTTCATGGTGTCGCCATTACTTTGGAAAAAAGTGGCGAGAGGATTATCTGCCGGGCGAGTTCAGTCTGTTGCGGTAAAATTAATTGTGGAACGTGAACGGGAAATTAAAGCCTTTGTACCACAAGAGTACTGGGAAGTTTCTGTGTTAACCGACACCGCAAAACATGAACAGATTCGTTTGGATGTGGTGCAGTTTAAAGGTAAAAAATTTGAGCCGAAAAATGCGGAACAGGCAAAAAGTGCGGTGGATTTTTTAGCTAAATCTGATTATGTCATTTCTGATTTAGAAACGAAACCGACCAGTTCTAAAGCGCGCGCACCGTTTATTACCTCAACATTACAACAAACAGCCAGCACCCGTTTAGGCTTTGGTGTGAAAAAAACCATGATGTTGGCACAGCGTTTATATGAAGCCGGTTATATTACTTATATGCGTACGGACTCGACTAATTTGAGTCAAGATGCGTTAAATATGGTGCGCAGTTATATTGAAAAACATTATGGCGCACCTTATTTGCCGACCAAGCCAAATTTCTATTCCAGCAAAGAAAACGCACAAGAAGCCCACGAGGCGATTCGTCCATCAGATATTCAAATTGGTTCAAATGATTTAGTGGGGATGGAAAAAGATGCAGTGCGTTTATATGATTTAATTTGGCGCCAGTTTGTAGCCTGCCAAATGCCGCCGGCTCAATATGACAGTACCACTTTAACAGTCAGAGCAGGGGATTACACCTTAACGGCCAAAGGGCGTATTTTACGCTTTGATGGTTGGACGAAAGTATTGCCACAATCCGGAAAATCAGCGGAAGATCAAGCCTTGCCTGATGTGACCATAAATACCACACTGAATTTGTTAAGTGTGGAACCTCAACAGTATTTCACAAAACCACCAGCACGTTTTTCTGAAGCGGCATTAGTAAAAGAGCTGGAAAAACGGGGGATTGGCCGACCTTCGACTTATGCGGCCATTATTTCTACGATTCAAGAACGCGGTTACGTGCGTACAGAAAATCGCCGTTTTTATGCAGAAAAAATGGGCGAAATTGTGACCGATCGCTTAAATCAGTCGTTTGCTGATTTAATGAGTTACGATTTCACTGCCAATATGGAAGATGTGTTAGACCAAATTGCTTCCGGTACAAAAGACTGGAAAACGGAATTAAACCAATTCTTCAAAGATTTTTCTACGCAGTTAACAAAGGCAGAATTAGATGAATTAGAAGGCGGAATGCGCCCGAATAATTTGGTCGAAACAGATATTGTTTGCCCGACTTGTGGCCGTAATATGGCAATTCGAACCGCCAGTACCGGTGTGTTTTTAGGTTGTACCGGATATGCCTTACCGCCAAAGGAACGTTGCAAAACCACCATTAACTTGATTCCGGAAGCCGAATTATTAAACGTGTTAGATGAAGCGTCTGAAACCAAAGCATTAATGGAGCGTAAGCGTTGCCCGAAATGTGGTACAGCAATGGATAGCTATATTCTTGATCCACATCGTAAATTGCATATTTGTGGTAACAATCCGAATTGTGACGGTTATTTAATTGAAGAAGGTAAATTCAAAATTAAAGGTTATGACGGTCCAGTTGTTGAATGTGATAAATGCGGCAGCGATATGCATCTAAAACTCGGTCGTTTCGGTAAATACATGGCTTGTACACAATGTGATAACACTCGTAAGATTTTGAAAAATGGTGAAGTTGCGCCACCGAAAGAAGATCCAATTCATTTCCCGGAATTAAAATGTGAAAAATCCGATGCGTATTTTGTACTCCGTGATGGTGCCAGCGGTGTATTTATGTCTGCGCATAATTTCCCAAAATCTCGTGAAACGCGCGCACCAAAAGTTGCGGAGTTAGCCTTGTATCGTGATCGTTTGCCGGAGAAATTGCGCTACTTAGCCGATGCACCACAATTCGATCCGGAAGGCAACGCGGCCATTATTCGTTTTAGTCGCAAAGAAAAACGCCAATATGTTACCTCTGAAAAAAATGGCAAAGCCACCAAATGGATTGTTGATTTTGTGGATGGCAAGTGGGTAGAGCGGAAGAAATAATTGCGTGGAGTAAATTTCATCCGATAATTTAGCATTTATCGGATGAGATATGATAAAAAAGGCTAAGTTGTAAAACCTAGCCTTTTTGTTTTAGAAAGATTAGTTGCTTGCTGTTGCTAATGCCGCTAAATCTTTATCAACAAGGAACAAGCCTTTACCATCTTCACCAAGAAGATTTAATTTATCCAAAATACGACTGAATAATTTTTCTTCTTCATGTTGTTCTGCAACATACCATTGTAAGAAGTTGAATGCAGAGTAGTCTTTCTCTTCAAAAGTTCTACCGACCAACTCATTGATCTTACTGGTAATTAATTTTTCATGTTGATACGTTAATTCAAGAACTTCTTTTAATGATTTAAATTGATGTGGTGGCTCATCAATTTGAGTAATCACTGCCAACGCACCTGTTTCATTTAAATAGGTAAATAATTTACGCATATGTTGCATTTCTTCGGCTGCATGCGCAGATAAAAATTTAGCCGCGCCTTCAAAACCTTGTTGTTCACACCATGCACTCATTTGTAAATATAAATTTGAAGAATAAAATTCCAAATTCATTTGGTCGTTTAACAACTTAATTACATTATTTGATAACATTTTATTTCTCCTAAATTCTTATAACATTTTTAATTCACGATCAATGTAGTAAAGTGCGGTGCCGCTTTCACCAAGAAGTTTGAATTTATCAACAATAGTGCTAAATAATTTTTCTTCTTCATGCTGTTCAGCCACATACCA
This sequence comes from Aggregatibacter sp. oral taxon 458 str. W10330, assembly GCF_000466335.1. Taxonomy (NCBI): domain Bacteria; kingdom Pseudomonadati; phylum Pseudomonadota; class Gammaproteobacteria; order Pasteurellales; family Pasteurellaceae; genus Aggregatibacter; species Aggregatibacter sp. oral taxon 458. The sequence goes on from NZ_KE952608.1 coordinate 60,894, forward strand.
TTGTAAGAAGTTAAAAGTAGAGTAATCCTTTTCTGCAAAAGTAATCTCAACTAACTCATTAATTTTTGAGGTCACAAGTTTTTCGTGCTCAAGCGTTGTCTCAAAAACTTCTTTTAATGAAGTATAATCGTGTTTAGGTGCATCAATTTTACCTAATAAAGGCATTCCGCTGGTTTCACTGACATAAGTAAATAGCTTTTGCATATGTTCTAATTCTTCATCAGCATGACGAAGTAAAAATGCTGCCGCACCTTCATAACCATGGTTATCGCACCATGCACTCATTTGTAAATAAACATTTGATGAATAAAACTCAAGGTTAATTTGTTCATTTAATTTGGTCGTAATTGCTTTGCTAAGCATAACTAACTCCTTTCCTTAATGATTTATAAGACAATCACAATACAACTTAATTTGCTGGGCACATTCTATCCACCTAATTGATAATCGTCAAATTATTTTTTCATTTATACGGGATAACTTATTAATTTTAAATGTATTTATAACAACAACTATTCTCATTTAGATATTTTTCTTGAAATGAATTCTCAATTGCAATCAGGTTGACAGATTATGTATTTCGATAAAAAGAAGATGGTAAACATCTATATTGATTGTATGTATATCCCATTCAATTCTTCCTTCCTGAAAATAGATTTTAACGTCTAACGATGTTTAACGATTCAAAATCTCAAAAATCTCGACGCGATAATGTTACACGGTAATAAGAGTGGTGAAGTTAAATTGTGACTTTGATAATATTTTATTTAACATAATATACATTATGCGAAATTAGTTATCAGGTAAGCGAAAGCTACGGATTAAGAAGATCACAGAGTTATGCACAAGTCACTCTTACTAGTTAAACATGATGAAATCTAGGGTTGATAAGGTATGTAACAAATAGAAAACTAAAGTTATAGACTGATGAATTGATATGTAAATGAATTGCAAAGAGATTATGGATATGGATTAATATGTTTAAAAATATGCTAAAGCGCATCCAAAATGAATCTGCTATCGTTTTTCTTTTATTGGTATTGATATTTAGAAAATGATGCCATATATATTGGTAACGCTACGTTAAATCTGAAGTGTTTTTAACGATTTCCCTCTCCTATCTTGAGTTTTTAAAAATTAGACAACAATCCATACATAAAACGTGCGGTTTTTAGGCTCCCCTATAAGCGCCTATACTTCACAAGCCCTCAAGGGGCTTGTGAAAACTGGTCACCGTGTTTATTTTCATATCACTATTTTAG
>NZ_KE952608.1:62255-62487 GCF_000466335.1 Aggregatibacter sp. oral taxon 458 str. W10330
AGCGTGCAACTTGTTGCACGAAATCATGAATGCCTGAAAGCGTTAAATAACGTTCTGTGCGTATTTGGTCGTGCATCAAGATGCATGCTACGAACGAAATCACGAATTACACATCGAGGTTAATTATTCGTGCAACAAGTTGCACGCTACGAGGGGTTAGATAATCGCCCTATATGTTGAATTTTGGTTGTCAGCCTTTTGTTCATTATATAGCGAGGATTTTTTTCTGTTC
>NZ_KE952608.1:62587-95522 GCF_000466335.1 Aggregatibacter sp. oral taxon 458 str. W10330
GTTCATTATATAGCGAGGATTTTTTTCTGTTCATTGCTTAGCTATTTACGCATAGGGTATGGTTTTTATAGCTAGACTTTGGCTGGCTATAAAAAAACACACCATTTTCCGTGATGTGTTTTAAATAATTAGTGACGTTGTCTCTTTCCTTCTATTGGAAAAACATTAAAAAATTTGACCGCACTTTCTAATCAATTATCTTATTACCATATTCATAAACTTTTTGTAATAAAATCAGTTTCTCTTCATTGTTTGCATGTTGTGCGGCTAATGCTTGAAGGCTTTGCTCAAATCGCAAAACTTCAGCCTCTAATTTTTTCCGGCGATATTTTTGCCATTTAATTTGTTCAGCTCGGTTTAATGTGCGATAAAAATGTCTCGCACGATAATGAAACAACAATTGAGGGATTCTTGGGTCTTGAAAACTCAGATTATGTTCAGCGAGCTTTTCGGGCTCCAAAGTGCGTAAAATCGCCATATTGTTTTTATCTGCATCACTAAAAAAGCCATTATAAAGTTCAGTTTCAACATTATCAGATGCTTCAAACTCGCGATCTTGCTGAAAAATATCCATGACTTTTTGACGAACATCCTTAGATGCCAACAAACGCTGTTGATTTTTCTCGCATAACGCTCGATTAATCCCTAAACGTTCAGCGTTTTGCGGCAATAAGGTTTTCTCCGGTGCCACAATAGGACATTTATTAATATGAATGAGCTTTAATGGAACAGGAAGCACGTCAGTCTCTAACAACGTTTCTTTCTTCGTATAAAGATTTTCACGCAACTCCTCTGCCGATTTTGTTAGCAGATCATCAATATTGGCTGTTAAATCACATACGATCACCGCATTTTTATTCGTTGGGTGCCATGCTAAAGGCGCAATTAATGTCGTATTTCCACGATAATTGCCTAACATCCCCGACACATGCACTAACGGTGTCATTTCTGCGGTATTAATGAGCTTTTCAATCTCTTTTTTTCCACGATTTTCAAAAAAATATTGAAATAACTTCGGCTGTTTTTGCTTAATTAATTTTGCCATTTCAATGGTGGCATACACATCAGACATAGCATCATGCGCATTGGTATGCTCTACTCCATTGGCTTTTGTCAATTTTTCTAAACGAAAACTCGGCATACCTTCATCATCTAAAGGCCATTCAATGCCATCAGGACGCAAGGCATAACACGCTCGCACTAAATCCAACAAATCCCAGCGGGAATTACCATTTTTCCAACTATATTCATAAGGGTCTATAAAATTGCGATAAAAGGTATAGCGTGTCATTTCATCGTCATAACGAATATTATTAAAGCCCATGACACAGGTATTGGGTTGGCTGAATTCCTGTAAAATCCGCGCGGCAAAATCCGGTTCCGGCAGGCCTTTTTCATTACACTCCTGTGGTGTAATGCCTGTAACTAACACCGCTTCCGGTGAAGGCAAATAATCGTTGGTTTGCTTGCAATACAACACAACGGGCTCGCCGATAATATTAAAATCCGCATCTGTACGAATGCCGCCAAATTGCGCCGGGCGATCGGTTGCCGGATTGACACCAAAACTTTCATAGTCATAAATGAAAAAGCTGAAATCGTTTTTTGCCATCATTTTTCTCAAATTTAAGCCAAGATTTTATCTAAATAATACAAACAGAAAATTGCACACAAACTGAATACAATGCCTAACCAGTTAATTTTACTGATTTTTTCTTTAAAAATTAATGCGCCGGTAATCGTACCTAAACAAATCACCCCAATGTTCATGCCAGCAAAAACCAATGTCGGATTCGAGCCAAAACTCTGGTGAGCTTTAATATAAAACAGAATATTGAAGAAATTCAGCACACCTAAAATAATGCCGCCCACAAAACTTGCGACATTCCATTGAGTTCGTTTGAAGAACAAGTAAATAAACATAATGCAGGCAGCCAAGGAAAACGCAATGAATAGCGTCGTAGGGAATGCTCCCCCGCTTTTCGCTACTTGTTTAAACAAAATATCGATGATGCCATAACCAAACCATACACCGACTAAGCCCAAAATACCTCGAAAAGCGACCGCACTTTGTTGATTCGGTTTGCTTAAAAGGCAAAACAACCCGACAAATGCCAACACAATACCAACGACTTTTGATTGACTTAGGGTTTCGTGGAAAATTAAAAACGCAGCGAGAATGGGTAAAAATAAGGATAAGCGTTGTGCTGCATCAGAACGTACAATACCGGCGAATTCTACGGCTTTAGACATAATAATAAACACGCTTGGCAATAAAATACCTAATGCTAAGAAAATCGGCGTATTTTCGCTTTGTGCGATAAAGTCAGTAAACTCAAGCCCTTTGAAATCCGGCTTCAATAAAAACCAACTCAGTGACAACGCCACAATATAGTTAAAGGCAATGGCTTGTTGAATCTCGATATGACGTTTGCGCGCGACTTTTAGTAAGACAGACACCGCAACGCTGCAAAGAACAGCAATAATAAGGTTAAACATTTTTTATCCTAAATTTTACGATATAAAACAGGTGGGTGAAGTTTGCCAATTATCGTTATAGTGAGGCAATTTATCAACGATAAAATGAGGCTTTGAGGATCCTATCTAACAAACACAGAAAATTTGTCATAAAAAATTCCCCCGAAGTACTAACCTAAGTACTAAAATAGGCGTAGAATGACCTTACATCTTTATTTTAAAGTTTAAAAAAAAGTTGAGTTTGTTTATGTATCGGAAAGCGTTTGAATTAGCAAGATCGTTGCTCATTCTTTATCTTATGCTCTATCTTGGCGGTTTAGTCGCCCATTACGTACCTATTGGTATTCCATCGAGTATTTGGGGGTTATTACTGCTGTTTACCTGCTTAATTTTGCGTATCGTCAAAGTGGAGTGGGTGATGTTTTCCTCCCGTCTTTTAATTCGTTATATGGCGTTATTATTTGTGCCGGTCAGTGTGGGAATCGTCAAATATTCCGGTTTGCTCATGGATCAAATGAAAGAATTATTAGTGCCGAATATTGTCAGTACTTGCGTGACCTTGGTTGTAATCGGTTTACTGTCCGACTATCTGTTTTCCCTCAAATCCTTTACGCACCTCAAACATAAAATTATGAAAAAACGGGCGAAGGAGGAATGATGTCTTATCTTGTTTATGCATATACGTTATTGACAATTCTTGCTTTTGTTTTGGCGGTGAAAATCAATCAACGCTGGAAATCGGTGGTATTAAATAGCTTTGTGTTAACCGTATTGATGTTAGTGGCTGTCTTGCTGGCCTTTCATTTGCCTTATGATAGTTATATGGCTGGTAATGCGCCGCTGAATAATTTGTTAGGCGTCAGTATTGTGGCATTGGCAGTACCGTTATATGAGCAACTTCGACAAATCAGCCGTCACTGGCAGATTATTTTAATTACCACTGTGTCCGCCTCTCTCTTGGCCATGTTTAGTGGAGCGGCATTGGCGTTACTTCTTGGCGCAAAACCGGATATTGTGGCGACCATTTTACCGAAATCCATTACTACACCGATTGCTATGGCAGTATCTGAAAATTTGGGCGGGATCCCTTCTGTTGCTGCGGTGGGTGTCGTTGTTGCCGGCTTGCAAGGTTCGATTTTTGGTTATCTGCTCTTAAAAAAAATCGGGTTGAAAAATCAAGAAGCGATCGGCTTATCCGTTGGTGCGATTTCTCATGCGCTTGGCACGGTAAGTTGCATGGAAAATAATGCAAAAGCAGGGAGTTACAGTTCCATTTCTTTAGTATTGTGCGGTATCATTAGCTCAATTTTGGCACCTTTTGTCTTCAAATTGATCTACGCATTGGTATAGCATGAAAAATCAAATTAATCCCCGTTGGCAGCAACGTTTTATTGACGATCAACCTCGGGAAAAAGACCACCGCCCGTCCTTTCGTCGTGATCGCGGGCGTATTCTCCATTCTGCTGCTTTTCGCTGTTTACAGGCAAAAACGCAAATTCATGCCGTGGGCGAAAATGATTTTTACCGCACGCGATTAACCCATTCTTTAGAAGTGGCACAAATCGGCAGCAGCCTTGTGGCGCAACTCAAATTTGCTGAAGCCTTTGTTACCTTGGCACAACAACTGTCTCAGGATAAAAGCGAGTTACAAAAGCAACTTAGCCCTTTGTTGCCCACCAATGATTTAATCGAAAGTTTATGTTTTGCGCACGACATCGGTCATCCGCCTTTTGGGCATGGTGGCGAAGTGGCACTCAATTATATGATGCGCCATAATGGCGGTTTTGAGGGGAACGCACAGACTTTTCGCTTGCTCACCAAGCTTGAACCTTACACGCCCAATGCGGGGATGAATTTAACCCGTCGTACGATTCTTGGCATTGTGAAATACCCGACCATTTTGGATGTTTCTTCCGCACAATATGATCAATTCGCGGAAAGCCAACACAGTGATCCTCGTTATGTCAAAATCGCTAACTGGCGACCGGGCAAAGGATTATTCCGTGACGATCTTGACATGTTTAACTGGTTGCTCGAACCGCTTTCTGAAAGTGATCGTGCGTTATTCGGTTCACTCCAAAAAGTGCGGTCAAATCCGCAAGAGATTTTAAAGACCCGTTTCAAATCCCTCGACTGTAGCATTATGGAGCTGGCGGATGACATCGCTTATGGCGTGCATGATTTGGAAGATGCCATCGTCGTCGGTGTGGTCAATGTGCAGCAATGGCAAGAGGCCTTGAATGCATTGAACGACTGTCAATCAGATTGGATGCGACAACATATTGAAGATATCAGTACAAAACTGTTTTCCGATCAACATTACTTACGCAAAAACGCTATCGGTGCGTTAGTGAATTATTTCATCACTAATGTGCGTTGGAAAATTCAGCCTGAATTTAGCGATCCGCTGTTGCGTTATAACGCGGAATTACCGTCGGAAGTGGTGGGCGTATTGAAAGTATTCAAAAATTTTGTCCAGAAATACGTGATCAATAATGTGGAAACGCAACGTGTAGAATATAAAGGTCAGCGTATTTTGACGGAGCTGTTCCAAATTTTTGATTCGGATCCGCAACGATTACTTCCAACCAACACCGCCAACCGCTGGCGGAACGCAGAAGAAAGCGGTAAAAAACGCGTGATTTGCGATTACATTGCGGGCATGTCAGATGCGTATGCATTGAAAGTGTATCACCAGCTTTAAGCTCCTTTTCGGGCGTGCATGACATGAGCTCATCCGCGCCCTCCTCCCCTAACCTCACTCCTCTTTTCTGTCTTTTTTGAAAAAATATGTAAGTAATTTGCAGTCCCACCGTCTAACATAAATGAAAGGGTACCATTTTCATTATTTCATCTGTAATAAAGGAATTATTATGAAAAAATCAAAATTAGTCCTGATATTGACCGCACTTTTATCCTGTGCGGCAATCCCGACAAGTGTTATGGCAGAAAATCACGTTCAACCAACCATGGAGAAAAGCAATATGTCTGAAGCAACAAAAGATCTTCACGAGATTTATTTAGCCGGTGGCTGTTTTTGGGGCATTGAAGCTTATATGGAACGTATTTACGGCGTGGAAGATGCCGTGTCCGGTTATGCCAACGGCAAAGGTGACAAAACCAGTTATCAAATGATCGGCATTACGGATCACGCAGAAACGGTAAAAGTAACCTATGATCGCAATAAAATTTCGTTAGATAAATTACTGAAATATTATTTTCAAGTGATTGATCCGACCAGTGTCAACCAACAAGGCAACGACCGTGGCAGACAATATCGCACAGGCATTTATTATCAAGATGCTGCAGATAAGCCCCTGATTGAGAAAGAACTTGCCGCACTGCAAGAAAAATACAAAAACAAAATTCAAGTTGAAGTGGAACCGTTGCGCAATTATGTGTTGGCGGAAGACTACCATCAGGATTATTTAAAGAAAAATCCGAATGGCTATTGCCACATTGATTTGGAGCAAGCCAATAACGTCATTATTGACGAAAAAGACTACCCAAAACCAAGTGATGCGGAACTCAAAGCAAAATTAACCCCGTTACAATATAGCGTGACACAAAACAAAAATACCGAACATTCTTTCAGCAATGAATATTGGGATAACTTCAAACCGGGCATCTATGTGGATGTTACCACGGGCGAACCGTTGTTCTCCTCTAAGGATAAATTTGAATCCGGTTGTGGTTGGCCGAGTTTCACCAAACCGATTGCCAAAGAGGTGGTAACTTATCAAGACGATCACAGTTTTAATATGCTCAGAACAGAAGTCATCAGTCGTAGCGGAAAAGCCCATTTAGGCCATGTGTTTGACGATGGCCCGAAAGATAAAGGCGGTTTACGCTATTGCATTAACAGCGCCTCCATCAAATTCATTCCATTGGAAGACATGGCAAAGGAAAACTATGGCTATCTGATTAATGCGGTGAAGGAGTAAAAAATGTTTGATCAGCAATTATTAATCGGCACGGTTTTCCTTGCCGGACTTGCCTCCTTTTTGTCGCCTTGTATCTTCCCCATTATTCCCATTTATTTTGGGATTTTGGCAAAAGGCGGCAGAAAGATTCTGAACACCTTTTTGTTCATTGCAGGCTTATCCTTAACCTTTGTGAGCCTTGGATTTAGCTTCGGTTTTCTCGGCAATTTGTTCTTTAATGATAACGTCAGAATCATTGCCGGTATTATCGTCATTATTTTAGGGATTCACCAATTAGGTATTATCAAGTTGAATTTCTTAGAAAGAACCAAAGTGGTGGAAGTAAAAACCGAAGGGAAAAGTGCCTCCTTTGAAGCCTTCTTCTTAGGGCTAACATTTAGTCTTGGTTGGACCCCTTGTATCGGCCCGATTTTAGCTTCCGTGTTGGCACTTTCCGGTGACGAAGGATCTGCATTATATGGCGCAGGAATGATGTTAGTTTATGTACTCGGTTTGGCTACCCCGTTTGTGCTGTTCTCCTTGTTTTCCCAAGAACTGCTCAAACGCAGCAAAGCACTGAATAAACACTTAGGTAAATTCAAAATTGTCGGCGGATTATTAATTATCGTCATGGGCGTTTTACTCATCACCAATAACTTACAATAAAAGGAAATATTAACTATGAAAAAAATTATTGCATTATTATTCATGGCATTCAGCGTAAATAGCTTTGCCGAAGGAGAAAACACATTGAAAGACGTTCAATTTAAGGACTTAAATAATAACGTGGTTACACTCGATCAAGTAACCACCAAAGGCAAACCGGTTTATGTCAAAACATGGGCGTCTTGGTGCCCGATTTGTCTTGCCGGCTTAGCGGAAATTAACGAACTGAGTGCCGATCAAAGCAAAAACTTTGACGTTATCACCATCGTTTCTCCGGGAGCCAAAGGCGAAAAGGAAACCCAAGATTTCATTGAGTGGTACAAAGGGTTGGATTACAAAAACATCATTGTATTATTAGATGAAAAGGGAGAAACCATTAAACGAGGAAAAGTGCGCGGTTATCCGTCCAGTTTAGTATTGGATGCCAATTTCACACTGCAAAAAACATTGCCGGGACATTTAGGCACCGCACAAATTAAACAATTATTTTAAGAAAAAAAGCCCTGAGATATCAGGGCTTTTTCGTTTAGAATGAATTAAAGCAATTCAAGGCAAATTAGAAACGAATTTCAATAGAACCGGCAACATTGCGTCCCGGTGCATAAAAACGCTCTAGCCCTTTTCTGTCTTTATCTACGGAGTCGGTTGTACTCACTTTGTTAATCCCGCGTAAGGTATCCCATGTGTGATATTTACGATTCAATATGTTATACACCCCGGCTCGTAATGTGACATGACGATTAACTTTATAAAAGCCATATAAATCGAATAACACGGCGGAACCATTAAGATAAGGATAAGTTTTAACCTCTCTCACAAAATCTGAGGTATATTGGACAACTTGCGCATCTTTGGCTTTTTTCGCCCCAAGATAGCTTGCTTTGGCATTAATCCCCCAACGGTCATTCGGATCTTCATAACCAACACCTAAAATGACTTTAATCGGCTGAATAGACAGTAAACTTGCTTCCGTGCCACTTAATTTTCCTTTGGCATAACCAAGATTAGCAAGGAATTTCCAGCCTTGTGGAATTGTCGAAATCACCTGATCTAAGTTAACTTTACTATTGAACTCCAAACCGGAAATTCGCGCACGATCAATATTGACTGCTTGCTGTGCAATGGTGGTGTAATAAGGCTGCTGACCATAGCTGGCACTATGCGAATTATAAAATTTATTCCATTTTTTATAGGTTGATTCCTGTTCAGTGAGGAAGTTTTTATAGCGGGTATGATAAACATTTAGCCCAAAGAGACCTAATTGATGCGCCGCTTGAATGTGAATAGACTGATTTAATGCCTGTTCAGCTTTTAAATCCGGATTCGGAATCCAGTTACCCGCAGGATGTTCATAAGAAAAATACATTTCAGATGCTGTTGGAATACGGAAACCGCTGGAAACGTTATAACCGACTTTCCAAATATCATTAAGTTGTGCGTCTAGCCCTAATGATCCACTTAGACTTTGAAAGGTATTTGAAGCCGGTTTACGACTACAAGCACGGCAAGTGGCTTTTAAATCCTGTGGTACTAATTCGTCCCAGTCATAACGAACGCCTAATTGACTAGAGAACATATCATTCCATGTAACGCTATCTTGTAATTGAGCAAAAAACGAACGTGTTCTTACCGGATGCTGAATAGATTCGCTATCTTTTGCACTACTGCCCTTATCATTGGGATATTCATGGTTGTTACGGTTATCAAAATCTTTTTGCGAAATTCCGCTTCTTAAGGTGAATTGATGACTTCCCCAAGGGCTTTCCCATGGCATAAGTTCAGCACGTAATGAGGCACGCATAAAACGTGTATTCATATGCGTATCTTGAATTTCATATAAATGCTTTTGCGGTAAAAGTTCTGTAAAATCAGAATTATAGCGTCGTCCGCCTTTATAGTTTTTTGAACCAATATCTGTTTTTTGCCAATCTAAATCGGTTCTTAAATAACTTAACCAACGATTATTTTCCGGAAAATATTCATAGGCTAAATTGGCGTTATAGCGTTTTCCAATATCTTTAGACTCACGCCAAGAACTGAGATTGAGCGTATAAGATTTTTCATCAATAAAATTATCCGCACTTTGACCGTTAAATGACGCACTCACACGATGTGACGGCGTAATAAAATACCCCATCTTTGCTAAATAACTGTGATTCTTATGATGTGACGGATCAGGAATTCCTCGCGCATTACCGGAGATATCCTCGCCATTGCCACGACTTTTCATCTCATGGCCATTGCGATAAGAATAAAGTAATGTTGCATCAAATTTATCATCTTTATAGGCAACACCTAATGTGTTTGTCCATTCGCGATTTTTACTGGCATAACCATTTTTAAGTAAGACACCCCACTTTTGTTCCGGCAGAATAATATCATCTGCCCCTAAAGTGCGGTAATTTACTGAACCGCCTAATGAACCACTTCCTGCATTAAAAGAATCCGCACCACGCATAATATCAATGCCTTGCACCAATTCAGGATCGATACTCAAACGTGAACTATTAAAATTACCATAACGCGCGTAAAGTGAATTTTCTTCTGAATCAGGTAAATTCACCCCATCAATACTAATACCAACGCGATTGCCTTCAACGCCACGCATCGCAAAGCCTTTATTGCGCCGACCATTATCACTAATGCCGACATCGGTGGCATAACGCACCAAGTCATAATTATCCGCGATCAGCTCTTCTTGAATCACTTTACGTGTCTTTTTGATTTGATTCGCTTTGACTTCAGTCGCATTTCCATCAACGGTAATAGTATCTAATGCGGTTTGTTCTTCTGCATATGCTTGCAAACCTACTAGCACGCATAATGCACCTAAGGAAAGAGGATATTTAAGAGGCATATATTCACCTGAGAGTTAATTAAGTAATACTGCGATAAAGTTTACAAAAATTAGATAAATTTGACAATGCTATTGCAAATTATTCTCATTTTTTGTAGATTATATAGCTGTCTATTTAATCTATAAACTCATTTAAAGGACTTTCCTATGAATAAACTTCAACCCTCAATCATTGCACTCTCTTGTATTATGGCATTAAGTGCGTGTTCTTCCAGTTCAAAAGGCGGTACAGACAATTCTGAACAAATTCGTCAAACCGAAATTGAACTCAACCAAAAAATTGCAGAAGCCAATAAAAAAGCGGAAGATGCCGTGAAAAAGGCGGAAGAAGCAGCAAAAGCGAATAGCCAAAAACAAACTGAATCAGGCAAAAAAGCTGAAGAGGCAACTCAAACAGAAAAACCACAAAGCCAACAAACTGACACAGAGAAAAGTACTGCTCAAGAGACACTGAAAAAAGCGGAAGAGGCTGCTAAAGCTGCACAAGCTAATAATCAAAAAACTGAAGCTGAGAAAAATGCCGCTCAAGAAGCACTGAAAAAAGCCGAAGAGGCCGCTAAAGCCGCACAAGCCAGCAGCCAAAAAACTGAAGCCGAGAAAAAAGCAGCTCAAGAAGCACTGAAAAAAGCCGAAGAGGCAGCTAAAGCCGCACAAGCTAAGAGCCAAAAGACTGAAGCTGAGAAAAACGCTGCACAAGAGGCATTAAAAAAAGCCGAAGAGGCAGCCAAAGCGGCACAAGCCAACAGCCAAAAAACTGAATCCGAGAAAAATGCTGCACAAGAAGCACAGAAAGAGGCTGAAAAACGTTTAAAACAATTAGAAACGTTACAAGCTAATGAAAAATCACGTATTCCGCTCAGTGATAAAATTTTTGGTGGCGCTAGTGGTGAAATGACGGAAACAATCTCCGGCGGCACGTTAGTCGGCAAACAAAATAGCCCTGCCCGTCTTTTAACACGAGATATCCGTGATCTGGCCATCATTGATGAAAATGGCAGAATTGTTGATATCAATATTCTAAGAAGAGCCATCGATGAGTTCGGTGATGAAGTCTATGATCCCTATAATCTCCAAAAAGAAGGCCAAACTATTTTAAGTAATGATAACTTTAAATCCAGTGCATTCGGAACCTATGTTGACAATCTAACCGGCAATCAATACTTCTTTGCCCAAGGTCTGCCGACCGCTGTTGCGCAAATTCCTACTGCAGGTAGCGCTGAATATAAAGGAGGGGCTGTTTATAAGAAAGATGGCGATAGAAATTTCAGTGAGAGAACTGAAATGAAAGCGACCGCTGATTTTGCCAATAAAGTCATTGACATTAATATCATGAAGAAAACCAATGCCGTGCCGGAAATGCATTTTGGCGGTAAAATTACTGCGAATAGCTTTGCCGGTGAAGTAAATGGTATCAAAACCCAAGGTGGATTCTTCGGTGAAAATGCTCAAGAAATGGGTGGGTTATTCACCAATGAGGCGGATCAATCTCGCGGTGCATTTGGTGGTATAAAACAATAATATTGCCATAACGCGATCAAAAAAACCTGTGACTGAGAAACACTCAGCACAGGTTTTTTATTATACCTATTGTACGAATGATTAACCTCGATGCGTAATTCACGATTTCATACGTAGCGTGCAACTTGTTGCACGACCAAATCACGCACGAAATGTTATTTAACCCTTCTGGACATTCCCGATTCCGGGTGTAGCGTGCATCTTGATGCACGACCAAATCACACACGGAACGTTATTTAACCCTTTCGGGCATTCACGATTCCGTGCGTAGCGTGCAACAAGTTGCACGCTACAATGAAAATATAGGGCGATGTTGCTTATGCTGTTGCACCAAATCCGCGTAATCCGACCACATGAACGTGTTCGTGATTACCGGAGATTTTACGCACCAGTTTATAGGTAGTACCTTTTTCCGGGCTGATGTTTTCCGGTGCAGCAATCAATAGTTGCATATCCAGGCGTTCGCATAGCTCGAACAAAGTAGAAATAGATTTTGCATCCAAACGCGCTGCTTCGTCCAAGAATAATAAACGGCACGGCACGATGTCTTTGCCGCGGATACGACGGCTTTCTTCTTCCCAGCTTTGTACCACCATTAAGAGGATGGACATACCGGTACCGATAGCTTCCCCGGTGGATAATGCGCCGCTTTCTGCGCGCAACCAACCATCTGCGCCACGGTAAACTTCCACTTCTAAGTCAAGGTAATTACGGTAATCCAATAATTCTTCACCGATGGTTTGCGCAGTACGTTGCCCCACATCAATATGCGGATTGAGACGTTGATATAGCTTCGCAATAGCCTCGGAGAAAGTCATCCGATTGTCGCTGAACAGATCTTGATAATCCGACTGATTACCGGATAACGCATCCAACAACATGGCATGCGTATCCCGAATATTCACCACTAAACGCACTGATTTCACCTGACCAAAGGCGATATTTTGTAGGCCTTGATTCAACATACGAATGCGATTTTGCTCACGTTGAATGGTTTTACGCATGATATTCGCCACACTTTCAGAACTGATCGCCAATTTTTGTTCACGGCCGGTCAATTCTTCCGTTAAGCGGGAAAGCTCAATTTCCATTTGTTCAATTGCATCAATCGGGTCATCGGTTTTCAGAATATCCTGACGAATACGTTCGCGCAGGTGCTGATACACTGCAATAAAGAACCGCACTTTATTTTCCGGTTTACGGCTATCTTCTGATAAACGCAAAGCATCACGCAGATATTCGTTGTCAGCAACCGCTGTACGCAACGCACCTAGCGCTTTATCTGACATGGAACGTAATTCATCTGCGGATAAATAGGCTAATTCACGACGATTTAAACGTTTTTCTACATCAGAATTACGGGATAAACGAAGCACCACACACCAACTCATTTTTGCTGCCGTCACCAACTCACGCTGGGTTTTATAATCACGTTCTGCTTTACGAATACGACGAGTCAGATTTTCCGCTTCGCTTTCGATAAGGGTAAGTTGTTTTTCAATGTAAGAACGGCGTTGGCGATTAGTAGAAAGTTGTTGATATAACTCGTCACGACGAATTTTGGCACGCTCTTCCGCGCCTTCATCAGCACGCACACCCAATTCACCAATTTCTTGCATCAATTCCTGCAACATTTGATTTTTACTGTTGAAAGAACTTTGCAATTGAATCAACACTTGATTGTACTGCGCATATTGCGCTTGAACTTGACGTAATTGTTCGCGCTGAATTTCGCGTTGTTGCTGCATTTGTTCTAAACGCGCGCGTAACTGTTCGTTTAATTCAGAGGTTTCCGTTTGTACGCTTTCCGCATAATTGAAATGCGCTTTGCGTTGCACCACATCCGCCAAGGCAAAGACTTTTTGCTGTACTTGTTTTTGTAGCTGAATGGCTTGTTCATAATCGGCTTTTAAGTGCTCGTAATTTTCCGGGTCACTTTGCAACATATTAGCAATAGGTTCTAATTGTGACAACGTGACGCCGTGCTGACGGATAAATAATTCATCCTGCTCTGCCAAATCTAATTGCTCACGGCATTCTTCAATGCGATCAGTTAAGCTATCATCAGCCAATAATGGCAATTGCGGAATTAATTTATTTAACAACTGCATTCTTTCTTTCGCATCATCTAAACGAAGACGAATTTGTTGCTCGCCGATCACCAATTGATTAAGCTCGCGTTCAATTTCATTGCGTTGTTGATTGGTCTGCGCCATCAGTTGTTCCGGATTGGCTTGGAATGCCAAGGCTAAATGCAAACCAACAAACTGGCTAAAATGTTCATGCAAACGCTGACATTTTTGTACGTCAAAAGCACGTTGTGCGTACTGCTCCGCCACTTCCTCACGTTTAGCCTGTAATTCTTCCAAATGTTTTTCACGAGCTGCACGGCCGAACAACGGAATTTCAGGGAATTTGGAATAACGTAATTCACGATCAGACACCTGAACAACTACACCAAGCTCTAACTCTTGCGCGGAAAGTACGCTGTCGTCAAACGCCGCCGGATCGCCCTCGATTAAATACAAATCTTCCGGGCAATCTTCCAAATTAGCGAGTTGCTCTTTCACCGCATTCAAATCACGTACCACAATAGCGTGGCGTGCCGGGCCGTATAAGGCAGAGAAATAAGGCGCGTCTTCGATCGGCACATCATCGTATAATTCAGACAGCAACACGCCACCGAAACGTTCTGCCAGCACATTCAAACGGGCATCTTCCGAACCATCCGGCTGACTTAAACGGCTAATTTGCTCATCTAATTGCTGACGTTGAAACTCGAGTTGGTCGCGTTCCATGGTCAATTCACGTTCTTTGGTCAGCTGTGATTGCATGAAATTCATCACATCCTGGCTGTCCTCAAATTGCTCGCCACTTTGATCCTGCAAACGTTCCAATGCGGCTTGAGCGGTTAACCAAGCCGGCGCTTTACGTGCGTTTTCATCATAAAGTGCGGTCAAATTTTCACGTTTTTGACGTAGCGTTGAACGTTGCTCAACTAAATCAGAAAGTTCGGCAGATAAATCCTCAATTAAGGCTTCTTGATCGCCATAAAACGCTTCCAATTCATCCGCCGTTTCTAAGTTTTGATTCGCACGTTGATTAAAATCGTTTAATAATCTGACCGCACTTTGTTGTTGATTTAAGCGTTGCTCTAACTCATGTAACTTAGCACGCAATTGCAGCGTTTGTTGCGCTTGGAGTTTCTGTGTCGGATATTCGCGTAATAATTCTTTGGCACTTTCCCACGCGGCAGAACGTGGCACCTCACCTGCAATTTTGCAAACCAATTGATAGGCTTTATCAAATTGCGTTTTCGCCGCCTCGGAAATAGACATTTTTTGCTCTAGTTCAAGCACGTTATCCGTCAATGCTTCCGCTTGCGCTTCAAATTCTTCGTGATATGCCTCCACGTTTTTTACCGATAAATCGGCTAATCCGCACAACGTCTTGGCTTTTTCTAAGGCTTGAATGGCTTGCTGATATTGCAATGCGCGCGTTTGTTGCGCATCTAGGGCTTGTTGATAATCTGCTAATTGGGAACGCAGGTTATCAACTTCTTGTTCTGTTTGTTCAAATTGCGCCTGGCTTTCTTCCAGTTGCTCGTTAGCGGTTTCAACCACCATTTTTTGGTCTTCCAAACGCTCGGTCAGTTCGTTGACATCTTCTTGATAACGAGAAATTTTTTCCTGATGACGTAACGCATTTAACACCAAATTCAGGTGATCAAGCGCGCTTTGATGATCCACTTCTAGGATTCTTTCATTTTCTGCCAATTCGGCGGCTTCACGGCTTAAATCAACCAAACGATGTTGTGATAAATCCTGTTCGGATTTGGCTTTATACCACTCCTGACGGAAATTTAATGCGGTTTCAATATTGCCACGGCGCTCATTGGCATTTCGCATATAATCCGCTGCCACATAATTAGTGGATTCGGTGATTAAATGTTTGAATAAATCGCGATCTGCTTGGGTGACTTTAATGGCTTCTAGCGTCATGCGGTTTTCACGTAAAGCACTTTCCATGTCTTGGAAGGCTTTTTTCACGCCAAGATTTTCCGGCAATAAATAATCTCGTAATGAACGGGTAATGGCACTGGAAATACCGCCGTATAAAGAGGCTTCGATCAATTTATAGAATTTGCTACGGTCTGAAGAAGAACGTAAGCGTTTTGGAATAATCCCCAAATCAAACATCATGCCGTGGTAATCGGTGATGGAGTGATATTGTTTAAATTGGGCACCGCCCTGCTCAACTTTGTCTTTTAGTTCATTTAAGGTCAGTACGCGCGCTTGACGTTCGTTAATGGTTTCGGTGAAAAGTGCGGTCGGATTGACAGACAATTCTACGCCTTGAATAGAAAAGGTTTTTAAATCCACTTTTTTATCACGCCCAGCCACCTGTTGCAGACGGACACCCACAATAATTCTTTGATGACGGGAGTTAATGGTATCCAACGCCGCATAACAAACGCCCGGACGCAATTTACCGTGCAAACCTTTATCACGAGAACCGCTTGTTGCACCGGCTTCCGTAGTGTTACGGAAGTGCAATAAGGTTAAGTCCGGAATCAACGCTGTCACAAATCCGGCCATGGTCGTAGATTTACCGGCACCGTTACCACCGGAAAGTGTGGTCACCAATTCGTCTAAATCAAAGGTGCGGGCGAAGAAACCGTTCCAGTTGATGAGCGTTAGAGAACGGAATTTACCGCGTTCTACCCCACTGTTTTGGTTAAAGATAACCGGCGCTACATCAGAGGATACCGTATCCATTACTTCATTTTCCAGGGATAATTCTTCAGTCATTATTCTTGTTCCTCTTCTACGAATTCGTCTTCAACGTCAGTCTCGTTTTCACTGCTTTCTGTATCACGTTGTAATGCGGCTTTTTCAGCTTGTAAAGATTGTGGCGTTGCCGCTTCACCATCACGAATTAAGCGTAATTGTGCTTCAATCGGATCATCTCCGGCACGCACTTCTGCGCCAAAACGGAATACAGACTCAGAAATGGTAAACTTTCCGCTGTTCGGTTCACCGACGGTATAAATCATACCTAAACGGCGCAATCGACCGATTGCCGCACGCACTTTTTCAGCCAGTTTTTGTTTATCTAAATCGGAACCGCTGGAACGTTGATTCACGGCTTTTAGTAGCTTGCCTTCATCCGCTAAATTCAGTAATTCGTCATACACTTCCTGGGTACTGAAAATCCCTTGTTGGGCTAGTCGCTCCGGGCTTAAATACAAATAACACAACACCTTACCCACTAACATTTCCAATTCGGTTAACACGGAACGGGCAATGAGCGTTGTGGCTTTTGGACGTAAATAGAAAAAACCTTCCGGCGCACGAATCAGTTCGACGTTATAGCGACGATAGAACAGATCCAGTTCCGTTTGAAAATCAAGTAAAAAAGCGTGGTTGTCTAACTGTTCTGTACTGATATGTTTACCGGAACGCAACTGGCTGTCCACCGCCGGAAATAACGGATTGGCAATGGCGGCTGCCAATTTTGGGGAAATTACATCTTGAAGGTTGTCTGTCATTATTTTTTCTCTAACTGAATTGCTCTGTTATTGTCTTATTTATGCGATAGCGAAATACGCCTCAAAAAACGCGTGGATTTTCGACCGCACTTTTAATATTTATCAATAATATTCGCCTGAACTTCGGCGCCATCCTCATTAATACCTGCCCAATGCGGATAGATTCCGGCGAGGTCATCGCTTGCCATACCTAAACGCACCGCCTGATCCACAATAATACGCGCCACATCAAAATGTTGTGACAACGGATAATGTTCGAGCTGTTGTTTTAAGACAATGCTCAAATTAATCGGACGGTTTTGCTCACGGTAATTAACAAGCAACGTTTGCATATGTTCTACAATTTGCTCGCGAATATCGGCTAAAGATTCGTATTGCAATTCTTCCGGCAATTCACCCAGCGCGTCTTCTTCACGTAAGGCTAATTCTTCATCGCGCAAGTCCACCAAACGTTCTGCTTGCGCTGTCCATAAGAACCAAGGGTTGTCGAAATAATGATGAATAGAATGGCGTAAACGTTGGGAAAAGACACGGTTCTTGTCCATATCAATGGCAGTACGGATAAATTTATGCACATGGCGGTCATAGCCGATCCACAAGTCGATAGCTTGCTGTCCCCAGCTGATGATGCGGTCTAATTTCGTTTGTAAATTGGTGATTAATTCATCAACAAAATACAATTCTTGGCGACCGATCACACAATCTTGAATGCGTAATAACTGCGCCTGTAATTTGTCGCCTGCCGCATTTAGCGTGTCTTGGAGTTCCCGTAAATTCCCGGAAGTTTCATCTAATAATTGTTCACAGCTGGAAATGGCTGCCTGCCAATTTTTTGTTAACAACGCGGCAATCTCCTCTTTAATGCTTTGTTGATTTTCATCCATAATGCGCTGTGACAAGTCAATGCTGTCAAAAATTTCAGCAACAGAATATTTCAATGGGGCAAACACATGACGACGCCAATAATGCTCATCGCCATCTTCTTCGGCAGCCTCAGACGCACGCTGGATTTCATCGGCCACAATGGAGAGCTGAACGGAAAGGCGTAAAGCAGAAAATTCGCGTTGACGAATGTAATAATCAGAGACCCCTACCCCCAACGGCGTTAAGCGATAAATCGCCAATCCTTCGGTAAACTCACTACTAAAGCGATTAAGAAAACGCTGTTTTACTAATTCGTTAATGGCGTTATTGGCACGTGTGGCGACCATGTCTTTCGATAAATCAAATGCGGTAGAAATATGGCGAAAAATATCAATTAAATCGCTTTCCAAGATTTCACCGTCAAAACGTTCATCGTTATAAATTGCAATCGCCAATAGAAATGCCAATCGTTCTGTCGGTAAATTTAAAGAAAATTCACGTTCTTTCGCCCAAGAGACCAGTTCAGGAATGGTTTGTGATGTGTCAAGCATTAGGGATCTCACAGCAGTGTTATATCAACAAAAAATTGCGGGAATTATACAGGAATTTGTGCTTTCTAACAGCTTGAAAGTAGGAAGTGCGGTCAAAAAAAGCCACGTTTTCACCACTCAGCGAAACAATGCCGATTATTCCGTCACCTTTTTGATCAAGGCATCCATCCCTTCTTCATCATAGCCTTCTTCGTATTGCACATCCTCAACAAAATCACTGAGCACTTTATTATTTAATGCGGTGCAGCCGTATTTTTCCAGTTTATTTTTGGTGAAATTAGAACGCGAAGCGGAAGAGGCGTTATTCAGGCTTATCACACCGATGATGGCTTGATTGCAAGGCACTTTATTGACGAATACCAAATTGTATCCTGATTCGCGGATGTAACCGGTTTTATTCACTGCCGCACTGAATATTTCATCCCGCACCAATTTGTTGGTATTTTTCACAAAAACACGGCGCTTTCCCGTGTTGATGTGGGTTGAGGAAAGGTTGGAAAGGTAGTTAATTTCGGCTTTATTCAGCGAATATTTAGCCAATTTGACTAAATCCAACGCGCTAGACACATTGCCGGTAGATAACCCGGAACTGTCGCTAAAATGAGTGGATGTCATGCCTAATGTTCGTGCCTTTTCATTCATCTTTTGAATAAATTGCGCACGGCTCATACCTGCCGAACGGGACAATGCATGGGCGGCGTAATTATCGGAATGCACCAACATAGCTTTTAATAATTCATGGCAGGCAATGGGGGTGCCTTTGGGTAAGGTCGTGTGCGTGCCTTTGATATGGTCGATATCCTCACCGGTAATGGACGTTGTGCAACGCGCATTTCGATTATGTTCTAGAAAGACAATTGCCGTCATCAACTTTGTCACAGAGGCGATAGGTTGCACGCTGTTTGGTTGGTGAGTTTCCAGCATTCGGTTATTGGTAAAATCATAGACAATATAAGACTGCGCCATCGCCAAAGTCGGAAAGAAAAGCGCAGTGAAGAAAAGCGGTTTTAACATAATTCTCAAGCGTTTTTTGTATTTATCGACGGGATAGGCATGATAATCTCTCATCAGTATCCCGCCATCCTTTAAAGTGCGGTCGATTTTAACGTGATTTTTTAAACACACTCACGTTATTAAATCCACTTTCTTTCAAATACAGCGCCTGCAATTTGCTCATCACGCCACGTTCGCAATACAGCACATAATGCTTACTTTGATCCAACTCAGCGAATTGACCGGAAAGTTTATAGAACGGCAGCAGAATCATTGCTTGATTTTCAATGTGTAACGGGTTTTCGTCGATTTCTTCCGGGCTACGAATATCAATGATCACATCATTTTCACCCAACACAGACACGGCATCCACGGAAACGACATCTTTCTCCGTTTGCTCGGCAATTTGGCGAATATCTAAATATTGCGCATTTTCCACCGCACTTTCCAACACGGCAAAATTGAAATTGCCTTCTTCCTGTTCAATTTTCGCTTTGATCGCTTTCACTGTCGGATTTTTGGAAATCACACCGCAAAATTCCGGCATGGATTTGGCAATATCATCGGTGCCAATGTGTTTTGCCATGGCGATGATTTTTTCTTTGTCGTGTGTAATTAATGGGCGTAACACCAACACCTCGGCAGCTTCATCAATTAAACGCAAATTGGTTAAGGTTTGGCTGGAAACCTGTCCTAGCGCTTCCCCTGTCACAATCGCCTGAATGTCGAAACGTTGCGCGATTTTGGACGCCGCGCGCACCATCATGCGCTTGAGTACCACGCCCATTTGGCCGTTATCCACGTTCTCGAGAATCTCGCCTACCACACCTTCAAAATTGATCGCCACGAAACGCACTTTGTGGGAGCTGCCGTAACGTTGCCAAATATGATACGCCATTTGTTTTACGCCAATTTCGTGTGCCGCACCGCCTAAATTAAAGAAACAATAATGCACACGAGAACCACGGCGCAACAACATATAACTGGATACGCCGGAGTCAAATCCGCCGGAAATCAGCGACAACACATCTTCCTGCGTACCAATCGGATAACCGCCGATGCCTTCATAACGGGCACGCACCAGCATCATTTTGTCATCTTCAATTTCAATACGCACCGTCACATCTGGATTTTTCAGTTGTACTTTGGCGCTGGCAATATGTTGATTTAATCCGCCACCGATGTAACGCTCGGCTTCCAATGAATTAAATTCATGTTTGCCTTTACGTTTCACACGCACGCAAAAGGTCTTATTTTCTAATTGGGATGCCACATCCGACAGTGTTTGCTCAAAAATCTCATGCAAGTTCGCGAAGGGTTTCTCTTCCACTTGCAGAAAATGGTGAATGCCCGGAATGCGTTGTAATTGCTCGATAAGCATCGGTAAATTTGCGTCGATTTTCGACCGCACTTCGATATAATCCCAATGCTTTATTACCGCGACCGTATCATCATATTTTGTTAATACATTACGGATATTGCTGGTCAGAATTTTCACGAACCGTTTCCGCACGGATTCGCTTTTAATCATAATTTCAGGAAATAATTTGATAATAAATTTCATGTTGTACTACTTTCTTGTGATATAAACATGGCGAGTCTTACGACGAAGATCTGTTCGCCCTGATCTGTTCGCACTGGTGAGAAAAGCGGTATTTTAGATTCGTCTCGCTTGCCAATAGGTTTTTCGCCAGTAATCACTGTTTAAGGAAGAATAAACCACTCCGCCTTTTGTTGAGGCGTGCAGGAATTTGTCTTCTTTGACATAAATGCCGACATGATAACCGTTTGGCCCACGCCCAGTTTTAAAGAAAACCAAATCCCCGGTTTGAATATCTTCTTTTTCAATATATTGCCCATAATTGGCTTGCTCTTTAGTTTGACGAGGCAATTTTATGCCAAAACGATCGAAAAACGTGGTCTGTACAAAACCGGAACAATCCACTCCCTTACGCCCCCGTCCACCAAGCACATAAGGCGTCCCTGCCCATTCATGTTGTTGTTCGCTTAATAAGGCAATCGCCATGATGGGATCGTTAATTTGCCCTTTGTAATTAAGCTTTGAAGACTGATAGCCGCTGCCGGAACAGGCACTTAATGCCAGTACGCAACCGCAAAACACTAAAGATTTTAAAATACGCATTGATGAGTGATCTCAAACTAAAAAGCTATCAACAAGAGGATTATTGATAGCTTATATTGATTAGGCTTTCGGTTTAACTTTTTCGACCCGATTGCGCAATTTTTGTCCCGGTTTAAATACCACGACACGTCGGGCAGAAACCGGCACGCTTTCACCGGTTTTGGGATTCCGTCCCGGGCGAGAGGCTTTATCGCGCAACTCAAAATTACCAAATCCGGATAATTTCACGTCATTCCCGGTTTCTAACGCAACGCGAATTTCTTCAAAGAAACTTTCGACCAAATCCTTGGCTTCGCGCTTGCTGAAATGAAATTTCTCAATAAGATTCTCGGCGAGTTCTACTTTAGTTAATGTCATAGTTTAATCTCTCAAGTAAGCATTAAAACGTTGTTTTAACTCAGATAATACCGCTGAAATTACTGCGTTAATTTCATCTTCTTCAAGGGTTTTTTCATTGTCTTGAATCACGAGGCTTATCGCTAAGCTCTTATGACCTTCTGCGACGCCATTACCTTGGTAAACGTCAAACAAATTCACTTGCGTTAATTTATCACCGCCTACAACACGACAAGCGTCTAATACATCATCTGCTGCAACACTATCTGCAACCACAAGAGCTAAGTCACGGCGGTTCGCCGGGAAGCGGGAAATTTCTTTTGCTTTCGCAATATCACGACGAGAAATAGATGCAATGGAAATTTCACACACAAATGCCTTGCCATTGATACCGATTTTTTGTGCAATCGTCGGATGAAGTTGACCGATAAAACCAATTTCTTCTTCATCTAACATAATCGCAGCAGATTGCCCCGGATGTAATGCTGTGTAGGATTTTGCTACAAATTTTGCTCGATTTCCAGCAGAACTTAATGAAAGTAAGTTTTCAATATACCCTTTTAAATCATAGAAATCCGCAGGGACCGCTTTTTCGCTCCATTGCTCACGAGCTTTAGAACCGGTCATCACTGCCGCAAAAACGTGTTCTTGACGTACACCAAATTCGGCTTTTTCATCCGGTATAAAACGTAAACCAAATTCAAATAAACGCACGCGATTTTGTTGACGATTTTGATTATAAATCACGGCACCAAGCAAGCCGGTTAGTAAAGAAACCCGCATCGCGGACATTTCAACAGAAATCGGATTCGGTAGAATAAGCGGTTTAATTTCCGGATGTAATAAACTTTGAATTTTCGGATCAACAAAGCTATAAGTAATAGCCTCATAAAAATCGCAACTCACTAATGCCGCTTTGATACGCGATAATTCAATATCCGCTTCGCTATGCTCACGCATACGCAAATGGGCCAACGGTGCATTATTTGGAATGCTGTTATAACCATAAATACGTGCCACTTCTTCAATCAAATCTTCTTCGATTTCAATGTCGAAACGCCAAGATGGCGCAACTGCTGTCCAACTGTCGTTGGCGTAAGAAACCTGCAAACCAAGACGTTGTAAAATATCCGTTACGGTTTCTGTTTCAATATGATGTCCAAGTAATGCATCTAATTTGTGACGTTGTAATGTAACTTGTTGACGTTTTGGTAAATTCGCTTCATTCGTTACTTCACAAATTTCACCGGCTTCACCACCACAGATGTCCAATAAAAGTGCGGTCGCTCTTTCCATTGCTTTGCGTGGCAGCTCAAAATCCACCCCACGTTCAAAGCGATGAGACGAATCTGTATGCAAACCATATTGACGCGCGCGACCGGTAATCGCTAATGGCGCAAAAAATGCCGCTTCTAAAATCACATCTTTTGTATTTTCTACATTCACACCACTGGCTTCACCACCAAAAATCCCCGCCATTGCCAACGCGCCATTTTGATCGGCAATCACTAAAGTGTTCGGTTGAAGTTTCGCAGTTGTGCCATCTAACAAGACAAGCTCTTCATTTTCTTTCGCCATACGAACTTGTACCGGCTGCGCCACTTTTGCCATATCAAAAGCGTGCATTGGTTGGCCCAATTCAAGCAAAATGTAGTTCGTGACATCCACAATGGGATCGATGGAACGAATATCGCAACGACGCAATTTCTCTTGTAACCACATTGGCGATTGCGCTTTAACGTTGACATTCTTAATCACACGTAATAAATAACGTGGACAGGCTTCGGCAGCTTGAACATCAATTTGTACTTTATCGCTAATGGTCGGTTTAACCACCTCAAAGTGCGGTGGATTTTCGTGAAGTTTATTCACCACGGCTAATTCACGCGCCACGCCGGCAATGCTTAAGCAATCCGCACGGTTTGGCGTTAAGCTGATTTCAATAGCGCTGTCGTCTAATGTTAAATAATCGCGTAAATTGGTACCGATAGGCGCATCTTGTGGTAATTCGATAATCCCATTGGCATCAGATTCAATACCAAGTTCGCTGAATGAGCAAAGCATGCCTTCGGAAGGTTGGCCGCGTAATTTGGTTTTCTTGATTTTGAAATCGCCCGGTAATTTAGCACCCTCTACCGCACAAGCGACTTTCAAGCCTTGACGGCAATTCGGTGCACCACACACGATGTCTAACAAACGCTCACCGCCCACATTCACTTTGGTTACGCGTAATTTATCCGCATCAGGATGTTGTGCACATTCCACAACTTCGCCTACGACAACACCGGTGAAATCGCCGGCAACTTTTTCTACTCCGTCAACTTCCAAGCCTAACATGGTAATTTGTTCGCAAAGTTGTTCCGTAGAAATCGCCGGATTAACCCATTCGCGTACCCATTGTTCACTAAATTTCATACTTATCTCTCACTCAAAATTATTTAAACTGTTTCAAAAAGCGTAAATCATTCTCGAAGAATGAACGTAAATCTGTGACGTTGTAGCGTAACATGGTTAAACGCTCTACTCCCATGCCCACTGCGAAACCGGAGTATTCGTTCGGGTCAATGCCGACATTGCGTAAAACGTTAGGATGCACCATACCGCAACCCAACACTTCTAGCCATTTGCCGTTTTTACCCATGACATCCACTTCGGCAGAAGGTTCGGTGAATGGGAAGTAAGACGGACGGAAACGCACTTGCAAGTCTTCTTCGAAAAAAGCGCGTAAAAAATCATGCAATAGGCCTTTTAATTCAGTGAAATTGGCGTGTTTGTCCACATACAACAATTCGATTTGATGGAACATCGGTGTGTGGGTTTGGTCGTAATCGTTACGATACACGCGTCCCGGCGCCATAATGCGAATTGGCGGCTGTTGTTTTTGCATGGTACGAATTTGTACCCCGGAAGTTTGCGTTCTTAACAATAATTCAGGATTAAACCAGAATGTGTCGTGATCGGCACGTGCCGGGTGATGTTTAGGAATATTTAAGGCATCAAAATTGTAATAATCGCTTTCGATTTCAGGACCGGACTCCACAGAAAAACCCAGTTCAGAGAAGAATTTGGTGACGCGCTCAATAGTAATCGAAACCGGATGTAAACAGCCAATTTCCACTTTGCGTCCCGGTAAACTCACATCAATACGTTCATTTTCTAATTGTGCATTTAATCGAGCTTGTTCCCATTCTGCTTTTTTCGCATTTAAGAAATCCAATGCAATTTGTTTGGCTTCATTAATTTTCGCCCCTACGGCCGGACGCTCTTCCGCCGACACGTTGCGCAACTCTTGCATTAATTGGGTAAAATGCCCTTTCTTACCAAAATACTCCACGCGAATTTCATCAAGCGCGGCAAGGCTTTTATCTTCAATGTTGTCTATGGCATTTCTTGCTTTTTCCACAAGATCTTTAAGATGCTGCATAAATATCCTCTGTGATGATTAATTTATCTAAAATTCTGTCAATAATAATACTAACTGTTTAGAAAATCACGCAATTTATCCATCACCGCAGAAATTATTCTGTCATAAAACGAAGATTTATTGGGAAAAATGACCGCACTTTATTCTTCCGTTTGCCTTTCTCATGAAACTTTTCAGGTGTTTTCTTTTGGCAAAAAAAATAGAGGCTTAAAAAAGCCTCTATTGATTAAAAATACATTTTATTATTAAGGTAACTGTTGCAACGCTTCAATACGTTTTTCCAACGGCGGGTGGCTTAAGAATAATTCTTTTAAGCCGCCACCACGTTTACCGTTAATGGCAAATGCCGCCAAGGTGGAACCTTCGAGCTCTTCCGGCTCATGCAAGTTTTGTAAGCGTTTTAGCGCATCAATCATTTTTTGCTTACCCACTAAATTCGCCGAACCTGCATCAGCCCTGAATTCGCGTTGACGAGAGAACCACATAGCGATCATGCTGGCTAAGAAACCAAATACGACTTCCAGCACCATCGAAACTAAGAAATAGATTCCTGAATTATTTGAACTTTCGTTATCCTGATTACGAGAATTCGCGACTACGTTGGCAATGATGCGTGATAAGAAAATCACGAAGGTATT
Source organism: Aggregatibacter sp. oral taxon 458 str. W10330 (assembly GCF_000466335.1). Lineage (NCBI taxonomy): Bacteria > Pseudomonadati > Pseudomonadota > Gammaproteobacteria > Pasteurellales > Pasteurellaceae > Aggregatibacter > Aggregatibacter sp. oral taxon 458. The sequence continues at coordinate 88,530 of NZ_KE952608.1, forward strand.
GAGAACACCTTGTAGTAACGCCATGGTCACCATATCACCGTTTTTAATATGACTAACTTCGTGCGCTAAAACTGCTTCGGCTTCGCCACGAGTCATTTTATTTAACAATCCGGTACTCACCGCCACTAACGAATTGTTTTTGCTTGCGCCGGTGGCAAACGCGTTCACATCCGCAGAATGATAAATAGCAACTTCCGGGCGAGGCAAACCGGCACGATCCGCTTGTGAATATACAGTATCCAATAACCAACGTTCTGTTTCGTTGCGCGGTTGTTGAATCACTTCAGCCCCCACAGAACGAATTGCCATAGTTTTGGACATAAATAACGAAATAATCGAACCCGCAAAACCAAATAATGCGGCAAACAGCATTAAACCGCTCGCATCACGAGATTGAATGCCGGTTAACGATAAAATGATGTTAAAAACCAACAATACTGCCATGTTGGTCGCAAGGAAAAGTAAAATGCGCATCATCGATGAAAAACTCCTCAATAAAACAGTAATAAAAACACGCTTGGCTATAATGGCGACAAAAAGAGGAAAATCAAGTATGCCAATGAATTCAATGAGAAAAAATGTTTGTTTTATTGGAAAAAGAGAAAAGTGCGGTGAGTTTTGACCGTGTTTTTGAAAAGAAAAAGGGAGTTGGTCGATAAGCCGGGTTCTGTCGTGGACAATCATTCATCTAGGCGCATATTTACACATACGCTCAAGCAACCTACCCGAATCCTGAACGGGCCATTCATTGGATTCCTATTTGGTCTTGCTACGAGTGGAGTTTACCCTGCTGCCAACCGTTACCGGCGGCCCGGTGCGCTCTTACCGCACCCTTTCACCCTTACCTGATCCCTTGCGGGCCATCGGCGGTTTGCTCTCTGCTGCACTTGTCGTAGGCTCTCGCCTCCCGGACGTTATCCGGCACTCTGCCCTGTGTAGCCCGGACTTTCCTCCCGCCTACTTGTCCCCTAGGTTACACTTGCGCGAATTTGAGGGCTTCAATAGACCGGCGATTGCCTGACCAACTCAGGCGCGCAGTATAGCGTAAATTCAAGGTGAAATATAGTGTTACGTAAAAAGTTGGGCTAGAATGAACGCCATAAAAACAGGCCTAAAAAACACCGCACTTTTGTGCCAATAAGGAAACTTCCATGGATTATTTACAGATCGCTCGGGAAACGCTGGGCGTTGAAGAAAAAGCCCTCGGGCAACTCAGCGAAAAATTAGACGACACCTTCACTGAGGTTGTTGATTTAATTTTAAATTGCAAAGGACGCTTAGTAATCGGCGGTATCGGCAAATCCGGTTTAGTGGGGAAAAAAATGGTCGCCACCTTTGCTTCCACCGGCACACCGAGTTTTTTCCTGCATCCTACGGAAGCCTTTCACGGTGATTTAGGCATGCTGAAACCCATTGATGTGGTGATGCTCATTTCTTACAGCGGCGAAACCGACGATGTAAACGAACTCATTCCAAGCCTAAAAAACTTCGGCAACAAAATCATTGCGCTCACGTCCAATAAAAATTCCACTTTAGCGCGTCATGCGGATTATGTGTTGGACATTCGCGTAGAACGGGAAGTCTGCCCGAACAATCTTGCCCCGACCACCTCCGTGGTTGTGACCATGGCATTGGGCGATGCGTTAGCGGTTTGTTTAATGCGCGCCCGTGATTTCCAACCGGAAGATTTTGCAAAATTCCATCCGGGCGGCAGCTTAGGCCGCCGTTTGTTATGCCGCGTGAAAGATCAAATGCAAACCCGTTTACCGATTGCCGCCTTAACGACCTCCTTCACCGATTGCTTAACCATTATGAATGAAGGTCGTATGGGCGTAGCGTTGGTCATGGAGCAACAGCAATTACGCGGTATTATCACCGATGGTGACATTCGCCGTGCATTAACGGCCAACGGTGCTAACACACTGAGCAAAACCGCACAGGAATTGATGACCTCTCATCCAAAAACTATCCATCAGGATACCTATTTATCTGAAGCGGAAAATTACATGAAAGCGCACAAAATTCATTCTTTGGTTGTGGTGGATGATGCACAAAATGTGGTCGGTTTAGTGGAGTTCTCAAGCTAATGACAACGGAATTACAAGAAAAATTAAAACAGGTGAAATTCGTTATCACCGATGTGGACGGCGTATTAACGGACGGTTTACTGCACTACGATGCAAACGGCGAAGCGCTCAAGAGTTTCCATGTGCGCGATGGTTTAGGCATTCGCATGTTGATGGAAGCCGGCATTCAGGTCGCTGTATTATCCGGACGTGATTCGGCAATTTTGCGCAAACGCATTACCGATTTAGGCATTAAACTCGCTTTTTTAGGCAAACTGGAAAAAGAAAGCGCCTGTTTTGAATTATGCCGCCAAGCCGGTGTTGCGCCGGAGCAAACGGCTTACATTGGCGATGACAGCGTTGATCTCCCCGCTTTCGCTGTTTGTGGACTTTCCTTCGCGGTTGCCGATGCACCGGAATATGTCAAAAACTGCGCTGATTACACACTAGGCTTAGGCGGTGGCAAAGGCGCCTTCCGTGAAATGTCCGATCTGATTCTAAACGCCCAAGGCAAAGCCGAAATCTACAATTCAGCGCAAGGATTTTTGAAGACGGCGAAAAAGATGGCACAGTAAAAACTGCCGTAAAAAACGACCGCACTTTAAGCTCTTCTCTCAAGCGAAGCCATTCGCTCAAAGTTCTCAAAGTGCGGTTCAATTATGCGATTTTTTCTTAGCTTATAAATTATTTAAATCCAACACATCCGTCATATCAAACAAGCCTTGGTCTTTTCCTTCAAGCCATTTCGCCGCACGCACGGCGCCGTTCGCAAAGGTCATACGGCTAGACGCTTTGTGAGCAATTTCAACGCGTTCGCCAATATCGGCAAACCAAACGCTATGTTCGCCCACCACATCGGAAGCGCGGATCGTTGAAAAACCGATTTCATCTCGTTTGCGCTCACCGATAATGCCATCACGGCAAAATACGCCGTGGGTTTTCAAATCACGCCCCAAGGTTTTCGCGATGTGTTCGCCCATGGAAAGTGCGGTGCCGGACGGCGCATCCACTTTGTGGCGATGATGCGCTTCGATGATTTCAATGTCGCAATAATCGCCCATCACTTTGGCGGCTTTTTCTAATAATTTGAACACCAGATTCACCCCCACGCTGAAGTTAGAGGCAAACACAACGCCAATCTGTTCTGCTGCGGCTTTAATTGCCTCTTTGCCTGCATCATCAAAGCCCGTCGTGCCAATAATGATATTTTTTTGATTCGCCACACAAAATGCCAAATGTTCCAAGGTGCCTTCCGGACGGGTGAAATCAATCAGCACATCGAATTGTTCTTTTGCCGCGTTTAAATCATCGCCCACTTGAATGCCTAAGTGACCAATGCCCGCCAACTCACCGGCATCCGCACCCACCAATGAAGAGCCTTTACGCTCAAATGCCGCGCCTAATACCACGCCTTCTGCATTTTGTACTGCTTGAATCAACTGACGCCCCATGCGTCCACCTGCGCCTACGATGGCAATTCTTAACGCCATAATCTTCTCCGATTTAAACTAATTTATAATTTTCAACGCACCACTGTAAATGAGATACGCGCCAAATAAAATAAAAATCACGCCTGACGCGTTATCCATATAGCGACTATATCGGCTATAAAAACGTTTTGCAAAGGGACGTGAAAATAAGAGGGAAATCACATAGAAATAAACAAACGTTTCTAACGTGATAAGAAAAAGTGCGGTCAACATTTGCCGCGTTTCGGTGATGTTGACGAGGACAAAAGACATCACGCTGCTGAAATAAATCACTACTTTGGCATTGGATAAATTCACCAACAAGCCTTTGATGATTTCATTTTTAGACGCGGTGTTTTGTCGCAAATTGGTTTCATCAAATACCGCATTGGTTGTGATCCGAGCCATTTTTACACCGAGATAAAACAAATAGCTACCACCCAATGCCATGACAATACCTTGCAACGCCGGCATCGTTTTGAACACAATCGCCAAACCTAACACTGCAGCCGTCGCCCAAATAGACACGCCAATCGTAATGCCCATCACACCATAAATTGCGGTTCGCCGAGAATGCATTGCCGCAGCACGGCTGACATAAAAGAAATCGGGCCCTGGCGAAAGCAATCCCATCAAATGAACGAACATTAAATGTAACATGATGTCGCTAGATAAAATGCGCTAAGGCAAGAATGACGAGAATGCTATAACCTGCTGCCAAAATATCATCCACCATAATGCCAAAACCATTGGTAAGTTTTTCATCGAAATAGCGAATAGGGTAAGGTTTTAAAATATCAAACAGGCGGAAAGTCACAAAAGCAACAGCGCACCAAAATAAGGACACTTGCGGCACAGCCAACAGCACCAAGAAAACCGCGACGATCTCATCCCAGACAATGCTGCCGTGATCGTGTACGCCCATGTCGTGGCTGGTGCGTTCGCATAACCAAATGCCAAGAAAGAAACAAAGTGCGGTCAATATAAAAAACGTTTTTGCACCCAGCCAAGGCAATAATAATGCGCCAACGATCATGCCCACCAAACTGCCCCAAGTACCGGGCGCCGGGTGCAATAAACCGGAACCGAAACCCAATGCGAGAAAATGAATAGGATTGCGCAACGTCACCCGTTCAAGGGGATTTTGTGGTGCAGTCATAATAAAAGACCTATTTAAAATGATCGAAACCGCCAGCGAATTCGACTTCTACCCGTTGACCATGGCGTTGGAATTGAATGCGATTTTTATTTTTAGGGTGAATCGCACGAATTTGTCCAATGCAAGTATAGTTCACGCCAATATGCGCCAATGCCTTAGCTAATTTGGCTTTGTTGCTATCCGGCACAGTAAAACAAAGTTCGTAATCTTCGCCGCCACTCAAAGCATATTGTTCCGCCTGTGCCAAACCAAATTCACTGACTAATTCAGCCGATAGCGGCAATTTATCTAACTCAATTACCGCACCACATTGGCTACGTTCTAAAATATGCGTTAAATCCGCCACACAACCATCAGAAATATCAATCGCTGAACTGGCTAAGTGTGTTAAAGAAAGCGCCATGCCCAGCAACACTCTCGGCGTTGGACGCAGATGACGATGAATCAGAAATTCTTGTGCAGAATTCACTGCACTTTTACCTTGCAATAAATAAGACAATCCGCCTGCACTATCGCCCAAGGTGCCGGATACATAGATCCAATCGCCAACATTGGCATTGTGGCGACACAGTGCTTTATCTTTCGCAATAATGCCTTGTGCGGTAATGGTAATGCTTAACGGGCCTTTGGTCGTATCTCCGCCAATGAGATCCACGTTATAGTGATCGAGAATCGAAAAAAAACTCTCACTAAATTCCGTCAACCACGCATGATCGATGTTGGGTATCGTCAAGGCTAAGGAGATCCAAGCCGGTTCTGCACCCATCGCCGCAAGATCACTCAAATTACTCGCCACGGCTTTATAAGCCAAATCTGCAGGTCGGATACTCGGTAAAAAATGCACGCCTTCAACCATCGTGTCTGTTGTAATGGCGAGGTGTTGATTTCGATTCAGTTCGGTAACAGCACAATCATCACCGACCGAAAGGAGGACGTCTTTGCGAGGCGCGCGCTTAGAGGCAGTAAAATAACGTTGAATAATATCAAACTCCCCTTCTCTCATTGCGCCTCCCTGTCTCAATGAAAATTAACGTCGTACGAGTGGTGCAACTTTATCCAATACACCATTAATGTATTTATGACTTTCGTCTGCGCCGAACACTTTGGCAACTTCAATCGCCTCATTGATTACCACTTTATACGGCACATCCACCTCAAATTGCAGCTCATACACTGCTAAACGCAAAACGGCTTTCTCAACCGGATCTAATTCCGCTAAACTGCGATCCAAATAGCCTTGCATGGTACGTTCCACCGCCTCTACGTTCTCTACGGTTTGGCGAAATAATTTACGGAAATACGGGGTATCTACGCCCTTCATGTCTTGTTCGGTCATGAAGTTAAGTTCGATGATTTCCGGTGAGTTCTGCGAAATTGCCCAAGAATATAGGGCTTGTACGGCACATTCACGGGCACGGCGACGAGGAGAAATTTTTTTCACTTGTTCGGTCATCGTAAGTTACACCGCCTGAATTTGATTTAAAAGATTCACCATTTCTAACGCAACCAATGCGGCCTCTGCGCCTTTATTACCGGCTTTTGTACCGGCACGTTCAATGGCTTGTTCAATGTTTTCTGTCGTCAATACGCCAAATGCCACCGGAATGTCAGATTCCATCGCCACTTTGCCTAAACCACTGCTGGCTTCGCCTGCCACATATTCAAAGTGTGCTGTGCCACCACGAATCACCGTGCCTAATGCAACGATTGCATCAAATTTTTTGCTTTCTGCTAATCGACGGGCAACTAATGGCAATTCATATGCGCCCGGCACACGAACCAATGTAATATTTTCATCTTTTACTTGACCGATGCGTTTCAATGCATCCAGTGTGCCTTCCAAAAGGCTTTCATTAATAAAGCTGTTAAAACGCCCGATAACCACGGCGATTTTTGCATTTGGTGCAGCAATCTGCCCCTCTAAAATGTTCATATACTTTCCTACATTGTCGTAATAAAAAATTGCGTGCGGATTCTAGCATAGAATTCCGCTATCAGCAGTAAGAAAAGTCAACGTGCGGTTAAAAACACCGCAAACCTAACAACATCAATCACGATAAATGTCCTCATACTTTTACTAGCGTTGCCATCATCTAGGCGCAAAAAACACGCTTTTTTATCACCGCACTTCCTTTTTTCATCGCAAAAGAAATGTGCACTTAATAACAATCCGAACGTAAAACGTGCGGTTTTAGGCTCCCTATAAAAAGGACCTATACTTCAACAAAGCTCCTCAAGAGGTTTGTGAAAGCTGGCAACCGTGTTTATTTTTTAGTGAATCGTAGCGTGCAACTTGTTG